>JBAQWL010000047.1:0-27094 GCA_049298895.1 Gallionella sp. | reverse complement strand
TTTTCGGTTCCGGCGTCAATAATTTCGGCGTGCGTGAAATACTGCGCGCGTTGGTGGACTGGGCTCCCTCGCCGCTGCCGCGCGCCACCGATGTGCGCATGGTGCAACCCACCGAGTCCGCCTTCACCGGCTTCGTGTTCAAGATCCAGGCCAACATGGATCCGAACCACCGCGATCGCATCGCCTTTCTGCGCGTGTGCTCCGGTCGTTACACCTCGGGCATGAAGGTCAAGCAGCGCCGCACCGGCAAGGAAATGAAGCTGGCCAACGCGGTGACCTTCATGGCCAACGAGCGCACGCGCATGGATGAAGCTTACGCGGGCGACATCATCGGGGTCCACAATCACGGCCAATTGCAGATCGGCGACGTGCTCACCGAAGGCGAGGCGCTCACTTTCAAGGGCATCCCCTACTTCGCGCCGGAGCTGTTCAGCCGCGCACGGCTGCGCGACCCGATGAAGGCCAAACAACTGGAAAAAGGCTTGCGCCAGTTGGGCGAAGAAGGCGCGGTGCAGGTGTTCTCACCGCTGGTGGACAACACACCGCTGATCGGTGCGGTCGGGCAGTTGCAGTTCGAAGTGGTCGAGCACCGCCTGAAATCCGAATACGGCGTGGATGCGGTGTTCGAGCGCGCCGGCATCCATACCGCGCGCTGGGTGACCTGCACGGACAACAACCATCTCAATGAATTCGTGAAGGCCAATCAGGCTCGTCTGGCCAAAGACGTGGACGGCAATTATGCCTACCTTGCCGACACCGGCGTTAACCTCCGCCTCGCGATGGAACGCTGGCCTAAAGTCGAATTCCACGCTACGCGTGAACATGGCCAGCAATTAAATTGAGGCTGGCAATACGAAAGGCTGCTAGGCGGATTTCTGCAGCCGCCATTCCAGCAAAGTATCCAACGACCACTTGCCGCGACTGATTATCAGCAGCACCGCAAGTAACATCCCCCAATACAAGTGCTGATTGAGGCCAACCTCACTCAATTCAGAGTAATACGAGATGACTGCGACCACGTTGAGAATGAACAGGCCTGCAGCTGCAAATCGTCCGAACATTCCAATCACCAGCAACATAGGCAAACCCAATTCAGCACCAGTGGCCAACCACGCAGCAACTTCAGGATCAAGCAACGGCACCTGATAGACATCACTGAACAAATATAGTGTGCTGTCCCAGGTTTTTATTTTGGTCAATCCGGATTTGAAGAACACATTTGCCAGGAACAGCCTCAGTCCCAAATCAAGAGCCGGTGCCAGGTATTCCGGCAGGTGTGAGGCGGTATAGTAAAGCCTGACTATGCGTAGCAACGAGTTCATGGCATTCCTCCCAAATTAAAATCAACAAAGGCGCCCAGAGAGACCATGTTTGTCAAAGTGGCTTGTAAATCAAAATCCGGGTATCTCTCCAGCGTGAGCGTAGTCGCATTGCCGAGCGTTATTCCCGCCTGGATGGCTGACAGCCACTCAGCATCAGCTTCAGCCAGCTCCCTGACCTGCACCATATCATCCTTGCGGATCACCAAGACAAGGCTCAAACCGCTATCAAGATCAATATGAAAATCACCGGGCGCACCGGGTTGATGTGCCTGCCAGATGGATGCGATCGGGTAGCCGGAACGCACCACGTGACAGGCTGGATGGCTGAGCAGAATCAGATGGGGGTATTGGTCGGATGACAATTGCGATAACTTGCTTATATCCAGCATGGCGGCATCCGGGGCGTAATAGGCACAGTGGTACACCCATTCAAGTCTCGCCACATCCGACAGATATACCAACTGCTGCGCCGGGGCGAAAGTCACAATAAAAGCGGCCATCTGCTTACCGTAGCGATGCAGATTGCCGCTGCTCGAGGTGTGCTGTTCGATGAACTTGCGTGTCAAATGCCAAAAAAAATCCCTGCCGACGAGTTGCTCGATGACTGGATAAGCGCCTACCAGTGCATCATGCAGATTGCCACGATAGTTGTTGCGGTAAACCTCAATGGCGACGGCGGCGGAATATTTCGGGTAGTCCGCGTTGATCTGCGGCGACAGCTCTTCGCCACGAACGATGGATCGGGCAAAGTCTGACAACTCATCATTCAACGCAAGCATGAATACTCTCCAATCGTTGCTGAGCTTTTTTTGCCTCGTCCATCAGAACCGGTAGCGCGGGGATGTCGGCATCCCATTCGATCAAAGTGGGGCGCGGCCCGATGTGTCGCAGCACCACTTCATATAATTCCCAAACCGCTGAATAGACCAGATTGTTGTGGGTATCAACCAGACATCCATCACGCTCACTGTATCCGGCCAAGTGGTATTCAGCTACTGCTTCTGCCGGCATAGTCTTGATGAATGCCTCGGCATCCACACCGAGATTACGAGCATTCACATAAAGGTTGTTGATGTCGAACAGGATGCCGCAACCGGTTCGCCGCGATAGTTCGGCAAGGAACTCGCCTTCGCTCATTTCACTGTGCGCGAATGACAAATAGCTGGAAAGATTTTCCACCAGCAAGCGGCGGCCCAGTTTTTCCTGAACATGCTCTACACGGATTGCAACATTGGACAATGCCACCTGAGTATAAGGAAATGGCAAAAGATCATTAACGACCATGTTTGCGGCCGTGTTCCAGCTTAGATGTTCTGACACGACAGCAGGTTGAATTTCGTCACACAGGCGGGCTAGAGCTGATAAATGTTCCTGGTCCAGCGACTCTGTCGAAGCCAGCCCCATCCCCACGCCATGCAAGCTGACAGGATAATGTTCGCGCACCTTGAGCAAGGTGTGCAGGGGAGCGCCGCCCCCGAAAAAGTTTTCGCTATGGACTTCTACCCAATTGAGGTCGGGTAATTGTAGTAATACCTCACGGTAATGAGGCGCCCGCAACCCAATGCCTGCAGTACACGGCAAGGAATAGATTGCGGGCATTTTCGTTACATACCTTTTTTCATCATACCGTCGTCTTTCATCATACTATCTTCTTTCATCATGGCCGTTCCGCCAGCGATCTTGTCGCAAGTACCCTTTGGTACGGCCACGAAATCATTCGGGTCACTGTTCTTTGTGGCTTGACCTGCACAAGAATGACCGGCCTTTTTACTACCGCAGTCATTCATACCAGTTTTGGCTATGCCAAAACACTTTTCCATATTCTTCGAATCGGCTGCACTCGCATTGCCGGTCAGGCCAAGCGCGAGTAAACCACCGATTGCAGCAGACAGAATATGATGGTTATTCATTGTAAAATTGTTCATTGTAAAACTCCTTTTGTTAGTTGGAAAATTTAGAATGTGGCCCGTATTTTCATCGCCTCACCTCCTGAATCTTTCATCGCTGTGCCGCCGGCGCCGAAACGCAAAGATACGCCTAAAAACGCAAGG
The DNA here is from genome assembly GCA_049298895.1 of Gallionella sp. GTDB lineage: Bacteria > Pseudomonadota > Gammaproteobacteria > Burkholderiales > Gallionellaceae > Gallionella. The sequence goes on along the minus strand of JBAQWL010000047.1, from coordinate 23,721 downwards.
AGACGCCTAAATTATAATTGACCCCCGAAGCCAGTTGGGTTCCATTTAGATTCTGGTAGACGGGAACTTGGGCGTTGAAATTGAGCGCCCAATCTTTTCCCGGTCGCCATTGAATTCCTGGCGTGAAATAGATCTTTTTGTATCCCGTGTCACGCACCTCTCCCCCGGGAAGCACTCCCGGGCCGGACAAGTCAGACTTGTCCCGCGCTGCGATCTCCGCATTGACCTCTCCCACCAGGCTGAACTGCTCCATGCTTGGGATCACGTAATTGGCTCCGGCATTCAATGCCAGGAAATTGCCGAACTTATATGACTCGCTGCCATTGATTTTGTAGGAAAAGTCCCCATAGGCAGTGAGGACGGGCAAGCCCCACACTGCCGCGGCGCCCACGATGAAATCCGTGGAGCCCGAGCCGGGCTGCTGGGTGATCGGAAATACTCCCGAGGAATCGCCCTTCTTGGTCGAGCCCGTGGGAAGCTCCACACCGGCTAAAGCCAAAACCTCGCTCGTCGCATCAGTCTTGTAAAGGGAATATTTTCCATAGACAGCGATGTCCCCCAGCCCTTGTGTGGTCTGTTTGGCGCCGGTATAAGAGGCGGTTTGATTGACGTAAGGAACCGCCAGGATCGCGGTCAAGCTATCGGTAACGCGATAATCCAGCAGCAAGGTAGTCTGCCAAGACTGCGTTTTCTCGTTGTTGGGGTTTCCAACTTTAGTCGTTCCCGACTGAAGATCCGAACGCTCGCTGTAGCGCGTGGATAAATTAATTCCAACCCCGTCCTGCGAGGTCGCACCAAGTCCGGTGACAGCCGAACGCGGGGACACCTGCACCGACATCATAGGCGGGGGCATGCCGAAAGCCGGCGATACCCATCCACCCGCCAATACGATAGAAATTCCCAGCGCACGACGCGCATTCTTTCCTGCTTGTCTTGTCTTCATCACTTCCACCTTGGTTAATTTGTAAAGACACATCTTAAAAATGCGGGAATTCAAGTTCCTTGGCCAATTTGTGCTCTATATAACCCTTCAGCCTCTCGTCCACGCATGAACATATTCGTGAGGGTTTAGTAAAAGGTTACATAGAAATCTTCGCGGCTTGGGACATCTAAAAATACTCGGCACCCGAGTGGATATTCATAGACTTGATGGTGCAGCGGCTGCGGGCGGATACTGCGTTGAACTCCGCCCAGCTCGGAGACTAAAGCATTGCCAGCAGTTCTTTGTTGGGCACTGGCTTGGTCAAATGGTTACTGTAATTTGACAGTGTTTTAATGGTCACAATCAGGACAGACCGCACACGGGGCTTGACGACCAAACACCAGATGAGTTCTACATCGAAAACATGCCCGCACTGCCCAAAGCAGCGTAAGCACTAACCGCAAGGCGTCCACTTAAGAAATGAGAAATACTGTCCAATCAACCGGAGCCACTTCTGTGGTACAAAAAAAACATCATTTCACTAAAATGACAGCCGTTAAAATGGAAGTTCTATGGCCGCATTGAGATAGGTGTATTGGTAATTGCTACTACTATTTAAAGCGGAACCAATCGTAACCTTTGTCGACCAAGCTCTATTCAACGGCGTTTCCAATAACAACTTCCAGGAATACACAGGTGACCATGTACCATCTGAGTTAGCACGGCCAGCATCTACATTACCAATTAACACGTGATTGGTTGCTTGTTTGTGAAAGCTTAATCCAAGACTATATCGCGCATAATTAATAGGCGAGTAATAATCAGGGGTAGTCATTTTGTCGTGGTACTGGTCTGTATTTGCGTACACGTTAATTCCATCAGATACATTTACATATACCTTACCTATCCATCCTGTCCGAAGATTACTGTCAGAGAACCACGATTGTTTTATAGCTGCTGATAGTCCGCCAAAGTTTTTATCATAATCAAAACCAAATTGACCACCGTGGGAAGATATATTTTTAATTAGGCCATGGGGAGAGTCAACGATATCTCCATTGATACCAGCATTCCAAGCAAACGATCGATTTACAAAATAATACCCACTAATGTCTCCAAAAAAATAATTATGGCTAGCAAGTGCGCCAACTCCAACTTGACCAACTAAGGCATAGACATCGCGATGAACATTTGTCAGCAATGAAATTGCATTTGCACTATATGATCCTGTAGGATTGTTATACCTTGTGTGCGCATATGAAACTCCTAATTCACGAGATGTACTGACGGTTTCTTGAACTGCTGGTTCGACTTGAGTTACGTTAAGAAGTTCGGGTTCAACTGCTGAGGCAGTTTTCAAAATTTCACTGACAGGGGCAACAGCAATCTTCTGTTTCTTCAAGAACTGAATCAGTGCTTCAAATTCATCCGGATCAATATTTTCATTTGTATTGGCCTCAGGGTCCACGGTATGGAAGTTCAAAATCAGCCATTCGTTGTTTTTTTGTGCATTAATTATCCAGGACTTCATTTGATCTAGAGTCGTAAATCGATCATAGCTCTTACGATTAAGCCGATATTGCGAAATATAACCTAGCGTGTTTGATAGCCCGTCAATATTCATTCCATACTCAAAGTTCTTGGCAACTTCGGCATTTACTTGCGGATCATTGATACCATTTGGGTATGCATATACATTAGCCCCTTTATAATTATGCTTGTTAAGGTAAGCTGAAGTTGCCTTAACGTAAGCAGCAACTTCCTGGGCTGTTGATTTACGGAAATTATTCAGGACTTGATGACCCGATATATCCCAGCCAGCCTTAGCAAAATTATCTACTTGTCGTTGTGTTAAAAATCCAGGGGTGTTCAATGCTTTTTCGTCTAAGCAGACACTTCCACGTAACTTATATTTACCCATAATTTTTTTTGCAGTTGTGGCAGTTGATAACCCATCGTCTAATGTAATTGAGACGGCGGCAATTACATTAGAGATAATAGCCAAATCATCAATTTGTGTTGCTACATGCTCACCCCCATTGTCTTTCACTTTCCACAATAACGTGTTCAATGAGGACAAATTTGGGGCTCCATCAACCACCCAATCACCTATTGGTGCAACTATCTCAAACCATTCATTGTTGGTAGGATTAACGATATGAGTTTTGATGTCAAAAGTTATAGAGTTTGCAAACTTGGTTCCGTCGGAAGATAGTACTAGTGAAAAATCAACTAGCGATTTCCAATTATTCACTTTCACCTTAAATCGCAGCGATTTCTCCCTCATTGAAATCGGTTTATCAAATTCTATGTATGCCCCCGCAGGGTTACTTACATCACGAGTAGAAACTTGCACTAAGGTTTTTCCACCGGAAATACCAAAACTAATGTCTCCTTGAGAATACCAATCCTGCAAGGAGGATTGGTATGACGATTGACTTTTGCTTTTAGTTGTAACCCAATCTGAAACTGTGACACGGGTTACGGTGCTATTGTCTGAATCAGATGAATGAAATACTTGCCCACCAACTATAGTAGAAGTCAGATTAGCTGCTTGTGTTTGACTTACTAAACTAAAAGTAATGCAAATAGAAAACAAAAGTTTTTTCATTTGGTACCCCAACTTTTTTGCTTACCAAATATTTCGGACATGTAACCGAGAAAGCAGGCAGGTTGCAAGATTATTCCGTAAAACAAGGCGTAAAACACAAAAGCCAAAGGATTTTTCCGGACTTTCAAGCCTTGCTCAGTGAACATTCTTGACTGTGTAAAATACATGATGTAGTTGACTAACATAGCGAGTGGAAATACCAGCAGAGTCATTGGGCCAGCCAACCAGTAGTAGCCGAACATTGCCAATACTATTCCCGGTACAAAGGCAAAGGTATAGATGAAATCCAGCAAGGGGAACGACAGGTTCCACCAAATGAAGACGGTCATCATGCGGAAATGGAACAGCAGACGCCAGTGGTGCTTGAAGGCTTCGATCAACCCACGTGACCAGCGCTGACGCTGACGAATAAATTGTTTGAACGTGACGGGCGCATTGGTGAACGAACATGCGTCTTCACAATATCCTACGCGATACCCGTGCTCAAGTATCGCCCAGGTGAGAACGATGTCTTCACCCACGCACTTGCGCCATCCCCCAACCTCGCGAAGCACATCGGTGCGATAAATGGAAAAAGCACCTTGGGCTACCAGCGTGCCTTGAAACAAGCTCTGTAAGCGTTTGACGGCTGCGATGCCGTGAAAATAATCCCATTCCTGGATTTTGGTAACCAGGTTAAGGCGTGAGTTACGTACCAGCACTGCACCGGCAACTGCAGCAGTGTTATCGGGGTCTCCTAGAAAGCGTCCAACAAGGTTCGCCAATGCGTTGGTATAAAGATAGGAATCAGCATCAAGCGTAATCGTCAGCGCATAATTTACTTGTTTAAGCCCTTCATTTAGCGCGTTTGCTTTGCCACCGTTCTTCGGAAGATCGATCAGACGCAACCAGGGGTAGGTGATACTGGTCAGCTTTTCCATCGTGCCATCAGTCGAGCCATCACTGATGACGATAACCTCGATCTGCCCGGCGTAATTCTGCAGCGAGATGCTCTCCAACGTACTAAGAATGGAATCTTCTTCGTTATAGGCTGCAACCAGGATGGAGATATCAGGATAAAGCGGAACAGGTTTGCGCCTTGGGCGGCGGTCAAGCAGCAGCCCAGTTATCAAGAAAGCGTTCATGAAACCCGGCAGGATGGCAATGCCAAAGATCACAAGAATGGCAAGCGTTGCACTGACGAGTTCGGATAGTTCCAATATCCATTGCTGCGCGATCAAATAAGACAGCGCCGCCCATGCAAACGCGACTGTTAGGGCGAGCACAAACTTAACTTGCACCGTTACATATCGCCTGCTGGCCACAATGGCTTCGCGTGCAGTTTCAAGTTGCTTGGATGAAGAAGCTTCCATTTAATATTTCAAATAACGTAAGGACTGGCAGTTTATGCACACGGAGTAATCGGGCCTCGCTCACTGTTCCACAAACACGTTGCCACGCCAGCAGCCCTTGCCGTCCATGCTGATTCTGTAGCTTTGCTTTAGTCAAAACAAACGGCTCCACCGCTTCCCCTTCAGAACTTATCCAGGGACGTTGGATGTGATCTTATAGATTTAATGAGCAAGTACAATTGTACTGAGGTACACCTGTGGACTTCCCACACTTTAGTGGTCACCTAACCTGCTTGCGGCTTCGACTACTGGATACCGCTTCTCGGTGATCTGCTTAACCGCTTCGAGCTTGAATTCTTCTGGAAAACGCATGCAGCTCATAAACACCCCCCTTTGTAGCCCTGATTTTGAGCTGGAAGATGTCTAGTATTTCGGGGTCGAATCAATTGGACTTCGCTCAGATGGATGCAGCTCGCATTGATGAAAAGTTAACTATTCTGCACAACGATCTTGGGGAAAGCTGCACTGTGATCCTGCGCCATGTCCGCCACCTTGACCGCAATACGGCGCGCGATATGTTTATACGTCTTGGCGATATCGCCGTCCGGGTCAGCCACTACCGTAGGATTACCGGAGTCCGCTTGTTCGCGGATGCGAATATCCAGCGGCAGACCGCCTAAAAATTCCACGTTGTAATCGGCGCACATCTTTTCTCCTCCACCCGCACCGAAAATGTGTTCTTCGTGCCCACACTTTGAGCAAATGTGCGTGCTCATATTTTCAATGATGCCGATGATTTTGATACCGACTTTTTCAAACATTTTGAGTCCCTTGCGTGCGTCCATCAGCGCAATGTCCTGTGGTGTGGTGACGATCACCGCGCCAGTCACGGGTACTTTCTGTGCCAAGGTAAGTTGAATATCGCCAGTGCCTGGCGGTAAATCCACTACCAGATAATCCAGATTGTCCCAGCGCGTCTGGTGCAGCAACTGATCGAGTGCCTGTGTCACCATTGGGCCGCGCCAGACCATAGGTGTATCCTCGCCATCTATCATGAAACCGATAGACATGGCCTGTATGCCGTGATTACTCATCGGCTCTATGGATTTTCCATCAACTGATTTAGGTTGGCCAGAAATACCCAGCATGGTTGGTTGTGAAGGACCATAAATATCTGCATCCAGCACGCCGACGCGCGCGCCTTCGGCAGCCAGCGCCAACGCCAGATTCACCGCCGTGGTAGATTTGCCCACGCCGCCCTTGCCGCTCGCTACCGCGATAATATTTTTCACTCCCTCCACCAGTTTCACACCGCGTTGTACCGCGTGTGGCACGACCTTGCTGGACACATTGACACTAACCTTGCCCACGTCTTGCAGCGCCGCTTTAAGGTGTGACTCGACCATTACTCGTATTTCGACCCACACGCTCTTGGCCGGATAACCCAGCAAAATATCCAGTGAGATATCCGCCCCGGAAATCTTGATGTTCTTCACCGATTTTCCGCTGATAAAATCCTTTTTGGTGTTCGGATCGACCAAATTTTTTAACGCACTGTGCACGTCTGCTTCGTCAATGTACATTGAGCTACTCCCAAATCTGAAAGAGCGATTTTAAACTAGTTGATTAACCTGGCCGGTTATTTTTGAGATGTTTTGGTACAACCAAGCGCTATTGTTGGACATCCGGTTTGATTGGCCGGAACCAAGCCAGTTTTTCTCTAAGAGTGACGACCCCGCCGACAATAATCAACGTCGGAGGAAGCAATTTTTCAGCTTGCGCGAGTTTGGGTAGCGTTGCCAATGTACCAGTGAAGACCCGCTGATTTTGCGTGGTGCCCTGCTGCACAATGGCAATCGGCGTGGTGTCCGGCAAACCATGCGCAACCAGTTGGCCGCAAAGTGTTTCGAGACCGAGCAGCCCCATGTACACCACTATGGTTTGATTGGGACGCGCCAGCACATCCCAGTCGAGATTCATGCTGCCGTCCTTCAGGTGCCCGGTCACGAATAGACAGGACTGGGCATGGTCTCGGTGCGTCAACGGTATGCCGGCATAGGCGGCAACACCGGAAGCAGCGGTGATGCCAGGCACGACCTGAAACGGGATGCCATGTTCGGCCAGGGTTTCAATTTCTTCGCCACCACGTCCAAAAATGAATGGATCACCGCCCTTGAGGCGCAACACACGTTTACCCTCTTTGGCCAAGCGCACCAGCAGTTCATTGATCTCTTCCTGTTGCAAGGTATGTTGGGCACGTTTTTTACCGACATAGATTCGTGTTGCATCGCGCCGGGTCATTTCAAGTATCGGCTTGGATACCAGATTGTCGTAAACCACCACGTCGGCTTTTTGCATCAGTCGCAAAGCGCGGAAAGTAAGTAAATCCGGGTCTCCTGGGCCAGCGCCAACCAAGTACACCTCACCGCGCTGGATGTTGTCCTCTTTCGCCAGCATTTGCTGCAATATTGTTTCAGCGCTACTTTCGTCACCGGCCAACACTTTTTCGGCGACTACACCTTCCAGTGCGTTCTCCCAGAAGATGCGTCGTTTCCCCGGATTGACGACGCGTTCTTTTACCAGTTCACGAAACCGCTCCACGAACACAGCTAGGCGACTGTAGTTCTGTGGGATGAAACTTTCCAGCTTGTCGCGCAGCATGCGCGTGAGCACCGGTGACGCGCCGCCGCTGGAGAACGCCACCATCAATGGCGAACGATCCAGGATAGCCGGCATGATGAAGCTGCACAGTTCAGGATCGTCCACCACATTCACTGGGATATTTCGCTTGAGCGCTTGTTGTGAAACTTGCTGATTTACGCTACGGTCATTAGTAGCAGCGATAACCAGCGCGACACCATCAAGGTGCTGCGCTTCGAAACGCGAGTCGATAGCTTCGACGCGAGACTGTTTTGCTAATGTGGGCTCAATCTGCGGTGCGACCACACGCACTTTTGCCCCCGCCTTCAGCAGCATGTCCGCTTTGCGCCGGGCGACTTCGCCGCCACCCACTATGAGGCAATGCTTACCCTTGACGTTCAGGAAAATCGGCAGAAAATCCATGCTATTTCACAGCTTTCAGGATTATCGGTACCAGTATTTCTGGCAGTTTGATTTTGCCCGAAAGCGCGAATTCATGTGCGCGCGGTGACATCTTATTCCATGTCTTTTGGATGATCTTTATCCACTTCTCCTCGTCATATTCCGGATGCTGGATAGTAAATCTGGCCATGTAATGCTCGAAGAACACCAGATCGACCACATCCTCCATCAACTGTGTCTCGGCGTTAACCTTTAGCCCCTTTTTGCTCACGATAGCCTTGACGCGAGTTATCATCGCGTCGTCATAAGCCACTCCTTGCATGATGCGCCCTGCAGTTTCCGCGTGGAATTTGTATAGCCCAGTGCGCCACTGCAGATAGCCTATTCTATCCATAGGATAATTGCTACGTGGAATCTTCCAGCGCTGGATATGCTGGGCTCGTACCGCGAGTTTCACGGCTTCGGATGCCTCGGGAGCATAACGTTCCTGCATTTCACTCATACGCTGTGCATAGAGTAGTTCCTTGGGATATGGACTGTCACCAAACAGCTCTTTGTTCGGATCCTCCGCGTTGGCTGTGTCGAAAGCGGTGATGGCAGTTTGATAGCGCTTCTGCGTCATTGTGCTTGTTGGTTGAAATGTTTTGGCTGGAAATTTCTCAGTTCCTGATGTCGCTCAATGAAAGCGACGAAACGAGTGGCTCAGTAGCAATTGCAGACAGTGCGCAGATAGATGAGTAATGCCTTTTCTTAATTTGGCGTGTCAGCCAATATATTAAGGGAATAGATTTAGTTTGAGGAAAATTTTTTAAACTATCCACAAAATTGACGCAGGAAAAAACGATTCCAATTTCTGACGCATCTCTGTGTTTCCGGTGCAATATCGGAAGCGTTGCTGGACGATGGAATTGAGTGGACTGGATAGGCATCATGGCGGCGAAGAATTAGCGGTGGTGATAACAATACTTGATACCCTAGGTAAGGACTTTGCGCAACTACTTCATCGGGTGGAAGACCAGAAGTTTTTCGTTACATTCAGTTATGTGGTTGCCGACAACTTCAAATTGTAGCTAGGGTTCAATATTAACGGATGATGCCGCCACTCACTCGCTCTATCCCTGCGATGTCTTGCGCGGAAAATACCCCGGCAAAACCTGCCTGCTGCAACAACGTACGCACACGTGCTGCCTGGTCGTAGCCATGTTCCATCAATAACCATCCTCCATGATTGAGGTGTGCTCTCGCTTGAGAACAGATGCGGCGAATATCGTCCAAACCGTCCGTGCCCGAAACTAGTGCGACGCGCGGTTCAAAGCGTAAATCACCCTGTTCGAGATGTATGTCGCTTTCGGCCACGTATGGCGGATTGGAGACGATGAGATCGAAATGTTCGTCGTGCAATTCAGCAAACCAGTCACTTTGCAGCATAATCACGTTGCCGATATTCAAACGATGCGCATTCTCCCGAGCCACATCCAAAGCGGATTGTGACGCATCCACTGCCACTATTTCCGTGTCAGGTCGCGTATGGGCGATACTCAGCGCTATCACGCCACTGCCTGTACCGAGGTCCAGTATACGTGTAGCACCCACGTTTCTCACACGTTCCTCTCCTGATTGCGCAAGGCTCACAGCACAGCAGCAAGGCACCAGTCGGCGTGACCCTTGCGCCCACAAGGGGAGGTTCGGAGGGTTTGGAAGTGAAGGGATGCGCTGCAATGCCAGCTCCACCAGCAATTCTGTTTCGGGACGCGGGATTAAAGTCGCAGGCGATACTCTGAAGTTTAGTCCGTAAAATTCGCGTGAGGCGAGCAGATAAGCGATCGGTTCACCGTGAATGCGACGTTCGAATAAAGCCATATATCGCGCGTGTTGGGCTGCATTGAGCGGTTGATCTGAATGGGCGAATAAATAGGAACGATCCACTTTCAGCACTGCCTGCAAAAGGCATTGCGCCTCAATGCGTGCGCAGCTGGAATCAAGTCTCAGTGCGTCTTCAAGCTGCTTACCATGGTGCTGCAGTAACGCTTGAATGCTAATTAAGGACATCTTCCGCCATAGCGGCGAGTTGCTCGGCCTGATGCTCGGCCATCAGCGCTCCGGTGAGTTCGTTGATGTCGCCGTCCATGATCGCATCCATCTTGTACAGCGTCAGGTTGATGCGGTGGTCGGTGACGCGGCCCTGTGGGAAGTTGTAGGTGCGGATGCGTTCGGAGCGGTCGCCGCTGCCGACCAGACTCTTGCGCGTCGCGGCGGTCATGGCATTCTGTTCGCGCACCTGTGCGTCTTTTATACGCGCCGCCAGCACACGCATTGCCTGTGCCTTATTTTGGTGTTGTGAGCGGCCGTCCTGGCATTCCACCACCACACCAGTGGGCAGGTGAGTAATGCGTACTGCGGAATCAGTCTTGTTGATGTGTTGACCACCTGCGCCAGAAGCGCGGAACGTGTCGATACGTAGATCGGCAGAGTTCAGCACCACATCGTTGACCTCGTCCACCTCCGGCATGATCGCCACGGTACACGCCGAGGTATGCACGCGACCTTGCGTTTCTGTGGTTGGCACGCGCTGTACGCGGTGCGCGCCGGATTCGAATTTCAGCACCGAGTACGCGCCTTGGCCTACGATACGCGCGATGATTTCCTTGTAACCGCCCATCTCGCCCGGACTTTCCGAGATCACCTCGACCTGCCAACGTTTGCGCTCGGCGAAGCGTAAATACATACGGAACAAATCTCCGGTAAACAACGCCGCCTCGTCGCCGCCGGTTCCGGCGCGTATTTCCAGGAACACGCTGCGCTCGTCATTGGGGTCTTTGGGCAATAATTGTTTTTGCAATTCGCTGCTGAGTTGCGCGAGTCGTTGTTGTCCTTGTTTGATCTCGAACTCAGCAAAATCACGCATTTCTGGGTCACTAGCCATGCCCTGCGCGGTGACGATATCGGCCTGACAGGCCTGGTAGGCATGATACAACTCCACCACCGGTTCGAGTTCGGCGCGCTCGCGGTTCAACTTGCGGAACGCGTCCATGTTCCGCGTGGCTTCTTCGATACTCAGTAATTGATTGACCTCGAGCAGACGCTCGCTCAGCTGAGCGAGTTTGGCGGCAATGCTGGGATTCATTCGGGTTCCCGGCCAAAAGTTTTTCGGACTGCCAGTTGCTTATTCTTCGGTTTGAAAGTGATATAGACGATGAATCACCTCGAGGAAAGCTTCGCGGTCACCGCTATGCACCTGGTTCAGGGCATGGGTGGGCGCATGCAGGAATTTATTGGTCAGGCTGCTGCTCATGGCCTCCAGCACCTTCTCGGGGTCATCACCCTTGGCCAGCAGACGCAGTGCCTTTTCCAGTTCATGGCGGCGGTTTCGTTCGGCATGGTCGCGCAGCGCGCGTATCGCAGGCACAACTTCACGCGATTCCATCCAGTGGATAAAATCGGACACGCTGGAATCGATGATGACCTCGGCTTCCTTGACCGCGCCCTGTCTGGCATCCAAGCCGTCCTTCACTACTTCGGCGATGTCATCCACGGTGTACAAGAACACATCATTCAACTCGGCGACTTCTGCTTCCACATCGCGCGGCACGGCCAGGTCGACAATAAACATCGGCCGATGCTTACGCGCTTTGAGCGCACGTTCCACCATGCCCTTGCCCAGGATCGGTAGAGGACTGGCGGTGCTGGTGACAATGATATCGTGTTGTGCCAATTGTTCCGGCAGCTCATTGAGCGTGATAGCATGCCCATTAATGCGACGCGCTAATACTTGTGCGCGTTCGATGGTGCGGTTGGCGACAGTGATGTGCTTGGGTGAGCGGGCCGCGAAATGCACCGCGTTGAGTTCGATCATCTCGCCCGCGCCAATGAACAACACGCGCTGCTCGGATATGCTGGGGAAAATACGCTCGGCCAGCCGCACCGCAGCAGCAGCCATCGAAACCAGATTTGCGCCGATCTCGGTTTGTGTGCGCACATCCTTGGCCACAGAAAAGGTGCGCTGGAATAATTTGTGCAGCAGAAAGCCCAGTGTGCCAGCCTGCTCGGCTTGGCGCACCGCCTGCTTCATCTGGCCGAGTATCTGCGGCTCGCCTAGCACCATCGAATCCAGCCCGCTAGCCACCCGGAACGAATGCTTTACCGCAAGCTCGCGCGGCAGCGTGTAAAGATAGGGGTCGATGTCTTTGCGTGGCAGATGGTGATACCGCGCCAGCCAGTTGATTGCCTGGTCGGGGTGCTCAACGTTGCAATACAACTCCATGCGGTTGCAGGTGGACAGGATCGCCGCTTCTTTTGCCGCACCGTTTTCGACCAGATCGCGCAGGGCGTTCTCCATCCCGTCCGCATTGAACGCGACCTGTTCGCGCACGGCCAGCGGCGCGGTTTGATGGTTGATACCAAAGGTGAATAGCTGCATTCAGATATGTACAACAGTTAAGTCCGTATGGAGGCGGATTATAGTCGGAACGGCTACGCAATACTATCCGGCGCAATTTTTGCAAGTCACATAGAATGGTTGGCTGAAACTACCCATAGTTTTACCGCTAACCAGCTTAATAACCACCCAGATGGCCCTTAAAGCAACAGTTTTCAAAGCCGCCCTCCAGATCGCTGATATGGACCGGCACTATTACGCCGACCATGCCCTGACACTGGCGCGGCATCCTTCCGAGACCGATGAGCGCATGATGGTGCGGCTGCTGGCTTTTGCGCTGTTCGCAGACGATGGTCTGACTTTCGGCAAGGGCATCAGCAGCGACGAGGAGCCCGACCTATGGCATAAAGACCTTACCGGTGAGATTAAACGCTGGATAGAAGTCGGATTGCCGGACGAGCGAGCCATCCGCAAGGCAGGCGGACGAGCTGATCAGGTGGTGGTGGTGAGCTACGGCCGCGCCGCCGACATCTGGTGGAACGAGAATCGCGACAAATTGCAACGTCAGTACAACCTCACTGTGCTCAAGCTGCCGAGCGAAGCCACGCTGGCCCTTGCCGCGTTGACCAGCCGCAGCATGCAGTTACAGTGTACGATACAGGAAGGTCACATCATGATGACCAGCGATGCAGGAATGATAGAGATCGAACCGCAGATATTGCATGGCGAGTTCCGTTCGACCGACAGATAATCACATTCAATCACCACACTGCCGGGGCTACTCGAGCGACTTTCCCCCGATAAATAGATTACAATTCCTTGCGTTGCAACAGGCTAGGGGGCTAAATGTCAGGAAACAAAGGAAAACTTGCGGTTTTGTTTGCAGATATTTTCGGCACTTCAGATCTCCACGAAAGGCTAGGGGACGAGCGAGCACAACAGTCGATAGTGCAGTGTGTTGACCTTATGACTAAGGTACTTTCTAACTATGAAGGCACCCTAGTTAAAATCATCGGCGATGAAGTCATGTGTACTTTTCCGACAGCGGAGCTGGCTTTTCATGCCGCTTGCGCAATGCAGAGTGCGGTGGAAAGCGGTATGTACCAAGACGGCACTCCGATGCATATCCGCATTGGCTTTCATTACGGAGAGGCAAGCCACGAATCTGGTGACGTGTTTGGTGATACTGTCGATGTTGCAGCGCGGGTGGCGGCGAAAACCAGAGCAAGTCAGATCATCGTGACTCAAGCTGTAATAGAAGCCCTGCCGCCCGCTTTGCGGAACAAGACCCGTCAACTGTTGCGCGTAGAGTTAAAAGGGAAGTTGGCGCAATTCGATATTTATCTTGTCATTTGGACATCAGATGAGAAATTGAGAGTCCGTATCGGCACACCAGACCAGCGCAAATCTTAAAGACAGAACCTGGGATTTATTTTCGCCATCTGGCACACAGTCCTGGTGCCGGCTGGGACGGGTTTCCAAACCATCAATTCCTGGCTCAATAGTGGCTTGCCCATCAGTTTCTTGCAAAGGAAAGCTGGAATTTTTCCACCCCGTTGAACTTGCTCAGCGCTCGCGAAAAAGAGGGTATCGAATAGCTGGAATCTTTCTTCAGCGCGATGGCTGCGAAACGCCACTCGTGCTTATTTTCGTCCACGCTGATTACCAACGTACCATTTGCTACCCTGTAGCCATGTTCACCCATTGCCTGGAATATCTCGTCTTCGCTTGGCTCGAATTCCTGCCGGAAGGACAATACGACAGCAATCGCGTGGCGGGAAGGTAGCCAGGCTTCCAGCTTGGAAATCCACATCATCACGATGGCCGACATGACCGACAAGACGATAGCGGCAAAATAGAAACCGATGCCGACCAGCACGCCGATGGCCGATGCTGTCCAGATGGAAGCGGCCGTGGTCAGGCCGCTGATGGTGAAGCCCTCTTTGATGATTACCCCGGCACACAGAAAACCGATGCCCGTGACGATGCCCTGAATGACTCTGGTCACGTCCGGGTAGGACACTATATTGCTATGACCGCCGTACCACAGCTCAGGATAGCCGACAATCACTGTCAGCGCCGCAGACGCCAGGCATACCAGGCCGTAGGTGCGCATGCCCGCTGCCCGACCATGATAAGAACGCTCGTAGCCAACCAGCAGACCCAGTAGTAGCGCACCGAGCAGGTTGAAGAAGACTACGATATTGGCCTCGACAATGGGTGCCGACCAGTAAGCTGCCAGGGAATCAAGTGAAAGTAATGACATGTGACGCTCCTGTGGACTAACTGGCTGAGAGTATCAACGTTATTGAATCAGCGCAATTTCTCGGTCTTGAGCAGGTTGTGCCTTCATCACTATGACATACTGGCTTCTGCTACAGTCCGTTCATGAGTAAACTGCTTACCATGGATCGCATCCTGCAATCACAGGGCTTTGGCACCCGCAAGTGGTGCAGTGAATTAATCGTAGCAAATGAAGTGAGCATCTCTGGGGCGACTGTAACCGACAATCGTGACGCCATTGAGACCGATGGACTGGTATTCAAGGTCTACGACGAGACGTGGGTTTACCGCGAGCATATCTATATCGCATTGAACAAACCCGCAGGTTTTGAATGCTCGCGCAGAACCAGTCATCACCCTGGTGTACTGACCATCTTGCCGGAGCAATTCACGCGGCGTGATGTGCAGCCTGTGGGCCGTCTGGATCACGACACTATGGGCTTGTTGCTGATGTCGGATGATGGGCCTTTCATCCACAGGCAAAGTTCACCCAAGCATCACGTTCCCAAGGTATATGTCTCCACAACGCTTGAGCTTGTCACGCCAGGGCTGATCACTCAGTTGTTGGCGGGGGTGAAGTTGCATGATGAACCCGAGCCTTTGGCAGCAGTGTCTTGTCGCCAGCTCGAATCGCATAGGATCGAGATCGTGCTGGAGCAGGGCAAATACCACCAGGTAAAACGCATGCTGGCTGCTACAGGCAACCACTGCACGGCTTTACGCCGAACACAGATTGGCAAGTTGAATCTCGATGAACTGCAGCTGGCTGAAGGTGAATGGTGTTATCTGGAAGCCGAACAATTGGCGTTACTTGTGCCGGACTGAAGCGTGACTGCAATTGGGCTAGCGGCTTTTGTGTAGTGTCCAGGCCAGCCATAATGGCCCCCAGCGATGCAGCGCCAAACCGAACAGGATGCATGCCGTACCCAGCCACACATTAAGCAACACCGGTTCATTATTCAAAGCATGCCCTAGTAATAATGCTGTGACTGGTGTGATAAGGCTGATCAACGCAACGCGCCCCGCCTCCATGTGTTTGATCATGTAGTAATACAAAAAAAATCCCAGCACCGAACCCATCACACCCAAATAAATAATTGCCGCGGCAGCACGGGTTGGAACTGCATCCGGCCAGTGTCCGTCGAAGACCCACCACGACAGGAGGAAAAACGGCAACGCCACGGTCAGTGAGCCGAAAGTGGTAGTTAATGGTGGGCTATCGTCACCGACTTTTTTGATCCACACCAAGCCGAGTGCTTGTATCACCACCGCCGCGAATAACGCGATAAATCCCATGGCAGCCCCTTCGCCCAGCGCCAATCCACCTTTGAATACCAGCGCCAATCCGACCAATCCCAACGACATGCCTGCAAATTTGCTGCTACTGAGTGATTCTTCCTTGAGCCACAGAGCAGCACCCAGGCTGGTAATTAAAGGCGACAAGCCGAACAGCACAGCGATCATTCCGGAGCTGACGAATTGCGAACACCAATACACTAATACCATGGTGCCGAACATACTCAAGCCGCTGGCCAGATAACTATGTATCGCTCGACTGTGCATAGGTGGACGTATGCGCAACACGGCCAGCAACAATGCACACACGGCCATACCTATCGCCATGCGTGATAGCACCGCGAAACTAAAACCCGCCCCCAAAGCACTCCACTTGATGGCAAGCGGTGTAGTGGTCCAAATCAGAATGACTGAAACGAATGCGACCCATAGTGGCATCAGAATACTCCCCAATCTCCTTCACTCGGCTTGAACGACGGATTGTTGTACAGGTTAAAAACTGAGGATTGTCCTGTTATGCGGTGAGTTACGTCAACAACCATTTTGCTTTGGCTGCATGGTGTATTTTGTTTCATTATATTTCGTACACTTTATGCATCTGTCACGGCTATTAATCCTCATCTGGTTGATATAGAGGAAGTCATTGTGCGTAGCACAATGACTTGGTGGTATACATAAGGATAGAATCCGACTTCACTCAAAACGTACCCGTTTAATGTCCATACAGTGGTTTCCCGGTCACATGACCTCGGCGCGCAGAAAAGCGGCCGAAACGATGGAATTCATCGATGTTGTCATCGAGGTACTAGATGCGCGCGCGCCGGAAGCGAGTTGCAATCCGATGATCAGAGAGTTGTGTGAGCATCGCCAACGTCCCTGCCTGAAGATACTCAACAAAGCAGATCTGGCCGATTCCGGCGTGACACAACTCTGGCTAGATTATTACAACCGGCAGGAGGGTGCTAAAGCAGTCGCGCTGAGTTGCAAGAGCGCCAGCGAAGCCGCCAAGGTGCCCAAGCTATGCCAGCCGCTCGCCCCGCATCGAAACAGCACTCATAAGCCGTTGCGCATGATGATCATGGGTATCCCTAATGCAGGCAAGTCCACGCTGATGAACATGCTGCTCAAACGCCGCGTAGCCAATGTCGGCGACGAACCGGCCGTGACCAAATCGCAGCAGTGCCATCAGCTGAACGAACGCATGACGCTGACTGATTCGCCCGGCCTGATGTGGCCGAAGATAGAACATCAAAGCGATGGCCTGATGCTCGCCGCCATCCACGCGATCGGTCGCAATGCCGTCATCGAAGAAGAGATTGCCGTGTTTCTCGCTTCCACCCTGCTGGCGAGATACCCAGAACAACTTGCCGGGCGTTACGGGCTTAATGTGGAAGGGCTGGATGGCGTGGGCGCGATCGAAACCATCGCAAAGAAACGCGGCTGCCTGCTCAAAGGCAAGGGCGGCAAGCCGGACCTAGAAAGGGCGGCGATGATATTTCTGACCGAATTCCGCAACGGCAAGCTGGGCCGCATCAGTCTGGAGACACCCGAGACGCGTACAGTCATGCTCAGGAAACTTGCACTAGGCGTGTAATGCGTGCGCAGCCAACTCTCTGTCGAAGTAACCCGTTTGGATATGAACTTGCAGTTGATCAGCTTGTCCCATCCAAGTTAGATTTAGGTAGGCTCAGTGAAAGCGACAAGCCCCTAAAAATTCTATTGGCTGTGTTGCCACACTTCGCAAGTATAAGCCAGCATGGTAGAGTTACACTAAGTCAGCCTTACGACTTCTACCCGCCTAAATTTATATAAAGGATCAATCATGAAAAAGAACCTAAAATACTTTGCCGTGGTTTCCAGCTTTGTATTGAGTGTTAGCTTTGCGCATGCCGATGGTGAGCAGTGTGATTCTCCGCTACATAATTCATCGAAAGTGTCACAACAAGTGACTATGTTCAACTCGGTGGATACCAACATTGATGGCGCGATTTCGAAATCCGAATTCAATTCTTATTATGCCCAGCATAATGCCAAGCATTTCAAGGAAATGGATGTCAACAAGGATGGCAAGATTACGCTTAATGAAATGGAGGGCGAGCACAAACAGAAAATGAGGGAAAGTGATGGCTCGACACACCTAGACCAACGTTTCAAGGCGGCTGATGCCGACCAAGATGGCGGACTGAACAAGACGGAAGCCAATGCGATGCCTATGTTGACCGCATACTTCGATCAAGTGGATGCCGATAAGGATGGCAAGGTGACACGCCAAGAATATTTCGACGCAATGCCATTGCTGCATCGTGGCAAACAGATCGACTCCAGCGAACAACCGCAAACATTGTAGTAGCATTTGACGTTGGGCAGGAATCGGCCAGCGTTAAGCTGGCCTTTTCATTCCGTTCGACGATACAAGCGTCTTTCTCAGAATGGTGCACAAGTCCATCCTGCAAAGCAGGACGCAATCTACTCTACTCATTGCACAAAATATTTCCGTTGCAAGCAAAAAATCATATACACTTATTCGTATCGCCTACAATGAGAATCTGGGTATGGGGACTCTCGACGGTTAGTTCTATGAATATTTCACCGCTGTCAAAATCAAACAATGGAAGGAAGGACTCATGTCAAAAAAATACAATATTCTGATCGTGGATGATTCAGCGGCAATGCGCATGATGATCACTGCTTCTTTGCAGGATTCAGAATTCGAAGTGGTGGGGGCGGCCAAGGATGGCCACCAGGCCCTGCAACTATTCAAGGACACCTCTCCCGATCTGGTGCTGCTAGACATTGTCATGCCGGGAATGAGCGGGCTAGAAACGTTGGGGCATATCATGGCGCTTGATAAGAATGCCATTGTGGTGATGGCTAGTTCCATGGGCACCGAAGATGCGGTGCAAGGGGCGCTCAAGGCGGGAGCAAAGAATTTTTTGCAAAAGCCAATCGATCAGGATGGACTGCTGAAAGTCCTGCGTGCCACAGTCAGCTCATTGTAGGAGAACAGTATGTCGGCAAAATTTATCGGTCAATACCTGCTTGAAAAAGGCTTGATCACTCGCGAAGCATTGCTCGCGGCGACCGAGCATCAGCAGCGCGTCAACCTTACCTTGGGTGGATTGGCTTTCGCTCAAGGTCTGCTCAGCGAAGCGCAGGCAGAAGCCATCAACCTCGAACAGCAGCGCAGCGACAAGCGGTTCGGCGAAATAGCACTTGAGAAAAATTTGCTGAATATGCAACAGCTAGACGAATTGTTGCGCGTGCAAAAGGAAAAACGAGTCTTTCTGGGTGAGATACTTATCCAGCAAGGACACATCAGTCACGAGCGATTCGATTCAGAGCTCGCGCTGTTCAAGCAAGAGCAGGAGAGGAGTGCCGAACTGGTCTTGGTGGATTTGCATTCGCTACCGCAGCGTGAAGTGATCGAGGACTTCCTCGACATGACGCTGAAGATATTGTTACGCGTGGCCAAAGAACAAGTCAAAATTACCTCGGTCAGCAATACCGAGAAGAAATTTCCCTACACGATTGCGCAGCGGATCAATGGTGGCAAGCAGTTCGACTATGCGATGTCGCTACCTGAAAACCTGCTGCTGGTGCTGTGCGAGCATTTCCTGAAAGTTAAATGCACGGTGGTGAACGAGTTGGCACTGGACGCGGCCAGCGAAGTGTTGAACATCATCACCGGCAACGGCTGCGCCAAACTCAGTGTGCGCGGATTAAAGGTCACATTGGAGCCTCCGCGCGTGATCAACGCTCCTGTAACTGACTACGCTGTCTGCGTCGGCATGAGTTCAGTAGCGGCCGATTTCGAAGTGCGCTTTTACTTTTAGTTTGTAACCTGCCCGGCAGAGTTGGGCATATTGGTTTGTTGTAATTGACTAGGCAGTCAACAAGCGTCAGGTAGTCTGGGAATAACAAGGTGCTGAATTCTTGGGCTCAGTCATCGTGTCGCTCATCTCCTCGCCCACCCCTGCGACCTTCGTCACTATATTTATCTCTACTCTCGCCACTACGCTCGTCTCTATAATTGTCTCTGTGCTCACCTTTTCGGCCTTTACTCTTGTGCTTCTTGTTCTTGTGGGGACGGTAGCCTGGTTCATACTCAGACGACTTTACAAAGTAGACCGGACGATTACATGCATCATATTTTCTGCAATGCCGTGACCAATTTTTCGCGTGTCCTGGGGGTACATGCAAATAAAGAGGATTGACTACGATGTTCGGAGGCTGCTGGACAATGATTCTCGGTTGCTTATAGAGAACCGGTGGCGGTGGCGCATTACCGAATTGTACTTGCCCATAGACGCCCGGGCTGATCTCGCCACTGACAGACAAGTTTATGATGGGGTGTCCTGCATGTGCAGCCAGACTGCCGAGCAGGAAGTATGCGAGGGCTGTTGTTTGGAGAGCTTTCATGATGATCCTTAAATATGGGATTAGGCCTTACCAACGCGTTCGCCTGCTTTGTTGTTGACACAGTCAAAAATAATTTTAAGAAGCAGTGAGTCATTTATGGTGATATAGTGCCAGCAATTACTTGGTTGAAACTACGCGAAGGCCCCACCGTACAGATCGGCGCATCCATCATGCACAAACTTGGAAGTCTTGCCTGCTTCCCCAGCATGATCTGGAAAAGGGATTGATCCTCGCCGGTGCCGCCGCAGGTGTCGCTGCTTCGTTTAATACGCCGCTGGCGGCCATCGAGGAGATGAGCCGTTCCTTTGAAGAACACAACAGTACGACCATCCTCATGATAGTGATCATCGCCGGTATCACATCGCTTGCCATGCTCGGGAATTATTCCTACTTCGGCCACACTTCTGAGTCACTGACGCTAGGCAGAGAATGGAGTGTAGTTGTCTTTTCCGGCATTGCGGGAGGGCTGCTGGGCGCGGAGCGTTCAGCCGTGCGCTGATCGAAGTTAACAAGGGCCTAATCGGACGCATGGGCGAGTGGATGCGGGAAAAGCCGGTTGCATTTGCTGCCGTCTGCGGATTGATCTTGGTGCTGGTGGGTCTGGCTTCGGGCAATACAACTTACGGCAGCGGATACATCGAAGCGAAAACGCTGCTCGATGGCAATGCGGCATTACCGGAAAGTTACGGCCTGCTAAAAATGACGGCCACCCTCGTTTCCTACCTCAGCGGGATACCCGGCGGGATATTGGCACCCACACTTTCCGCAGGAGCAGAGTTTGGCGCCAATATCGCACATTTCTCTTCACTTCGGTACTTGAGGGGGCGGCAATCATTCTCGGCATGGTTGCCTACTTTGCTGGCGTCACCCAAGCGCCGATCACCGCATTTGTCATCGTCATGGAAATGACAGACAACCACGAAATGATATTGCCATTGATGGCTGCCGCATTCATTGCCAAAATTTGCTCACGGCTGGTCTGCCCGACACCGCTTTTTCACACAATGGAAAAAACTTCATCAACGCGCCGACGCTGCTTTCAAAGGTTGTGGAAAACAAGCCGATCGACTGACAGACTAGTCGCCACTCTTTTGATCAACAGAGATTCGCACGGCCGTCCAGTTCTTGTTAATTGACCTTGTTTACGAACAGAGTCTGTGACGGGTAGGCGAATTCGATCTTTTCCTTTTCAAATAAGTCAAAGACGAAAAATTGATGGCTTGTTGAATATCCATATACTTGGCGTAGTCTGCACCTGTAACGTAATAAACAAATTCAAAATCCAGACTGAAATCACCATAGGCCGCAAAATGACCCCGGTCAAAAGTTGCGTCAACTTGTCTGATAATGATTTCTTTGACTAACACAGGAATTTACTTAAGTTTTTCGGCTGAAGTTTGATAGATCACGCCGAGTTTGAACACAACTCTGCGTTTTTCCATCTTCTTGAAATTATGGACACGTGAATTAGTTAGGTCCGTGTTTGAAAAAACAAGCTGCTCGCCAGAAAGCGCCCTTATTCTTGTGGTCTTGACGCCGATATTTTCTACGACGCCCATTTTGTCGCCTATGACTATGAAATCCCAGCTTTCGAAGGGCTTGTCGAAAAAGATTACAAAGTAACTGAACAGATCACCCAGAACAGCTTGGGCTGCCAATGCAACTGCGATACCACCGATGCCTAGTCCTGCAACAACAGCCGATATTTTTACGCCCAGATTGTCCAGCAGAAAAATCAGCGCGATAGCCCAGATCGCAAAATTGATGAGTCCGTGTATCCCTTTTAGCTGCTTCTCTCTTCCCTCTGAATCATGAGATTCCTTCAAGCTTGATTGGAGTCCGTAATTGGCCGCAAGTATAACCGCCCTTGCAAAAAGGAGAGTAATCAGAATTATTGCTGCGATTCCCAGGCCACGTTCAAAACGGGGCGAAAAATCCAGGGTGTGCAATGAAATGTAAAAGGCCCCGAAATATAAAGCCGGAACCAGAGATTTATGAATTACCTTTACAAGCAAATCATCAATCGATGTATTGGTCGAATCAGCCCATCTTTTTAACCGGTTCAAAACATATTTCTTGAAGAGGCATAAATAACCACTACACCACCGATAAAAATCGCGAGTGATGACAGGTAGTTGAACATCGTGTTGCCAAATATGGAACGGTTGAACATATCCTGCATGATTATCTTTTTCTCCTTGTTTGCGCCATTGGGCGATGAATGCGCACCGAGACCCCCTCAATGTAGAGGGCAAATGAAACGCATCGCCAGTGCTGATTGTTTGGATGTTAGCGAGTAAAGGTCGGCTCAACATAGAAGCCGCCAGCTTGGGTAACACTGTTATGATCAATCTTTCCACCACGTGCAACTATGGCATCAAGAGAGTCGACGCCGCGCCGTGATTGTACTGGACAGCAATAATGTGGTGCATTACACCGAGTTGGTCAGTGCGAACTAGAACTAACAGAATGGCGAGGCAACAGCGGCATTAAAAGCCAGTTGGTCGTTTGTGGAAAGAGTGGGTGCTGCAGCTACGCGCAATGAAAGCCGTGCGTTAAGCTCAGAAATAAAACTTACCCCATTGAACTTTTATGCCATACGTAAATCTGATCAGCGTCCCAACCAGAGCTACTTTATCGAAGGAGAATCGATTGAAATCCCTATCACACCAGTCATTAATTATGGCCTCCTTGATTGCCGCCAGTGCAATCATTTTTAGTGCGGGCTGCTCGCAAAAGCCTTCGGCTGAAGAAACCGCAGCACAAAATCAAGTATTAGTTGCTCAAGCGGTCGAAGAAGCAAAAAAACAGCTTATTGCTGAACAGGAAAAGCAAGCTGAAGAACAACGCAACCAAGCAGCTGCTGCAGCTGCAGCTGCAAAAAAGGAACTTGTCGCGGAACAGCGTGTGGTTGCCACAAAAGCTAAGGCCAAGCTCAAGGCGATGAGTGCTGAGTCAAATCCACCGCCAGTGGAGAGAGTAGTTTGTACAACTTGCGGTGTGGTCGTATCCGTCAATTCGGTAGACATTGAAGGTAAAGGTTCAGGCTTGGGCGTAGTTGCGGGTGGTGTAGTAGGTGGTTTACTTGGTAACCAGGTGGGTGGTGGCACGGGGCGTGATCTGGCTACAATCGCAGGCGTAGTTGGTGGCGCAATTGCCGGCAACAAGATCGAGAAAAAATCAAAGAAGACTATGGAGTACGATATAGTCGTAAAATTGGATACGGGTGCAGAGCTTGTTATTCATCAAGCTGCAGTACCCAATGTAGTAGCAGGCGACAATGTTAGAATTGAAAACGACGTAGTCGTTAAAAACTAAGTGCAGAAATGGTAATGAGACACGCGCAATGGGATGTTGCGCGGTCATTTCGTACAACCCGAGCTTGACCTAGCCTTCTTGTCTGGAATATCCCATTTTTCTGATCATCTCACCGTTGATCCCG
>JBAQWL010000046.1:0-18936 GCA_049298895.1 Gallionella sp. | reverse complement strand
CGATCAATCTCTTGTTCGCGGGCATGGCCCGCTCCTACAGTTTTTCCATTGCAAACAGGAATCAGGCCAATCGCTCATCCAGCAATTCTACCCAATGCCTGACCGGCACTGCGGTGCCGCTTTGCAGATGCATCAGACAACCGATGTTGGCGGTGACTATGCGGGCCGGCGCACCAGATTCCAGCGCGCCTATTTTGTTTTTCAACAGTTGCTGCGAGAGCTCCTTCTGCAGGATGGAATAAGTACCTGCAGAGCCGCAGCAAAGATGTTGGTCCGGGACAGGTGTCAGCTCGAAACCCGCCATGCTCAACATCGCCTCGATCACGCCGGAGATCTTTTGGCCGTGTTGCAGTGTGCATGGCGAATGGAAAGCCAGCCTTTCGCTTTGCGCGTTGCGGCTTGTGCTCGCCTTGCCCAGCAGTCCGGTCAGGCCATCCTTCTCAGCCAGCAATACTTCGGATAAATCTTTGGTCGCGGCAGAGACTCTGGCAGCCTTGTCCGCATAGTCCGGATCATGTTGCAGCAGATGACCGTATTCCTTGACGGTCACGCCACAACCGCTGGCGGTCATCACGATCGCCTCGGCACCCCGGTCGAGATGCGGCAGCCACGCGTCGATATTGCGCCGCATGTAGTCCAGTCCCTGCTCTTGCGCATTGAGGTGATAGCTTACCGCACCGCAGCAGCCCGCCTGCTTGGCGCGCATCAAGGTGATGCCCAACTTGTCCAGCAGGCGGGCTGTCGCCGCGTTGATGTTGGGTTCCAGTGTGGGCTGAACACAGCCATCCAATACCAACATGGTACGGGTGTGCCGTGTTTGCGGCCAGAGTGTTTTAATTTTTGAAGTTGGCACTATTTTTTGCAATAAATTTGGCAACATCGGTCGCATCATTTGCCCAAATTTCACCAGGACACCAAAAATCGCGGGCTGGGTAAGCACCACGCGCAAACCACTGCGTTGCAGGGATGAAAACAATTTTCGCCCGACTTTCCGTTCCGCGACACCGCGCCCGATATCCACCAAGCGACCATATTTCACGCCGGACGGACAGGTGGTTTCACAGGCACGGCAGGTCAGACAACGATCCAAATGAAGCTGAGTTTTATCTGTGACAGGTTCGCCCTCAAGCATTTGCTTGATCAGGTAGATGCGCCCACGCGGGCTATCCAATTCATTACCCAGCAACTGGTAGGTTGGGCAGGTGGTCAAGCAAAATCCACAGTGGGTGCAGGTGCGTAGTATGGCATTGGCCTCATGGCCTTCAGCCGTGTCCTTGATAAATTCGGCTAAGTTGGTTTGCAATCTGTTTCACCGAGAAGGAAATTATTTATCCGCGCTTTCATGTTAACCTTTTTGTGGAACAATTGACTGAAACAACCGGTGGGCATGAAAAAACGCTATCCATTATTCTCGCTTTTGATTCTCACTGTTGCGCTGCTCAGCAACGGTTGCAGCACTGTGAGCCTGGTCTACCGCAACGCTGATTGGTATCTACTACGAAAAATTAACGGCTACACATCTTTTAATACTCAGCAAAAAGCAACTATCCACCAGGAAGTCACCGATTATATGCACTGGCATCGCAGAAATGCGTTGCCAGAATACATTATCTTTCTGCAAAACCTGAATGGGCTTTCCCAATATGAGGGGCAATTGAGTATAGAGGAAATCACCCAGCTGAGAGACCAACTATTGAGTTTGTACAGAAAAACCATGGTGCCGACGGTCCGACCCGCATCAAAATTGTTAAGTAGCCTGGATGGACGGCAAATACAAGAACTGGGCAAAACTTTAAACGAAGAAAACCAAGAACTAAAAGAAGATGTGCTCGCTGGAAGCGCCGCTGAACACCTTAACAAACGTGCGGATAAAACCATTGACTTTGTAGAATGGCTGGCGGGAAATTTAAGTAGCGAACAAGAACAAAAGATCAGGGAAATTAGTCGTCAGCTTCCCATTGTCAGGCACATTTTCATCGAACATCGGGAAGCCAATCAAAGCAGGCTCATCGCGCTATTAAACGGCCATGCAGGCGCAGATACCATCACCGCATTTTTATCATCATGGATACTCACCCCCGAGGCAACCAGGACATCACAACAGCAGCATCTTATTCAGTCACTCGAGATAGCCTCAAATGAAATGATTGTGAGTATCCATGGGCTGCTGACGGCTCGTCAAAAAGAACATATGCACAATAAAATAGCTTCTTATATCGTAGACTTGCAACGCCTCATTGCTGAAACAATGACCACAAACGGCGCTTAACAATAGAATGTCGGTACGCGTTATTTCACCCCCAAAGGAAAATGAATGCAGCTTCGGATATTTTTACTGCGCCCTGCAATAATTGCTGTCGCAGTCATCTGTTATTTAATCGCCCCCGCATTAGCGCAAGATACATCTACACAAGACACTCCAGTCAACGTTAAACCAAAGCTGCCGCTGTGGGAGGCAGGACTATTCGGAATCGGAATCACACAGCCTGCTTATCCAGGTGCTGATGATCGTGCCAACCGGGTGCTGGGCTTGCCGTATCTCATCTACCGTGGCAAGTACCTGCGCGTCGACCGAGGCACCGTGGGAATACGCACACTAAAAACTCCGCGCACCGAAGTTGACGTGGGTTTTGCCGCATCACTGGGATCCCGCGCATCTGACACCGCAGCGCGTCAAGGCATGGAAGATTTGGGCACCATGATCGAGTTCGGCCCGCGCCTTAAAGTTAACCTTGGTGACATTTCAAACGGGAGGAGCAATTCGCGTTTGCAGTTTCCACTACGCGAAGTAGTCGATGTCAGCCATGGTTTTCGCCTGAAAGGTGTCACTTTCGAGCCGCAATGGGTTATTGATATGCTGCTGGAAAACCGCTGGTTCCTCTCCACCACTCTAAGCGCGCTGTTCGGTGACAGAAAATTTAGTGACACCTTCTACAGCGTGGCACCTACCGAGGCTACGGTCGTCCGCCCCAGCTACACGGCCAAGAGCGGACTGATCGCACTGCGCGCAGGCCTGCTCGCGTCGCATACGCTCACGCCCGATGTGCGGCTGTTCGGCATCTTGCGCTTGGAGTCATTGGCGGGCGCAGCCAACCGGAACAGCCCGCTGCTGCTGCGCAATACAGGCTGGTCGGCGGGGATAGGACTGGCATGGGCTCTGGGACGCTCGGAGGATCGCGCAGTCGATTGATAGGCCGGAGATAATATTTCCGAGTCAGCCATTTATTCCATTTAGCAAACTATCTTAAGGCGCGTTCTACGCACCTTACTAAACTGCACTTTTTGAACTTGGCGCTTGAATCCGCCATTAGTAGTGGTACATACGCCCAAAGTTGAACACCCCGTGGGGATCGAACGTCTGTTTTAATTTACGGTGTATGTTCATCAGCGGCGCAGGCAAGGGATGAAACGCTCCCGCGATCTTGTCTCCTCCGCGAAACAATGTCGCTTGCCCTCCCCACGCCTCGGCAGCAGCACGCACTGTTTGCGCATCAGCTTGAGTCTTGCACCAGCGCAATGCGCCACTCCATTCGATCAACTGCAAACTTGGAATGTTTAAGGATTGCGTTGTCGATGGCAACGAAATGCGCCACAGGGGTAGATCTGTTTTGAAAAATTCCGCATTCTGTTCGCGAAGCTCGCGCCAGAAATCCGCACCCTGCTCAACTACTGTCCCGCCCAGTTTAAGTTGCGCAGCCCGCACCGCGCTGACAGCGCCAGAAAGGCGGATGGTCAGCGCATGATCGTGATGGGAACTCGCAGACAAGGGCAACGGCTTTCCAGCCCAACAGTTCATCTCATCCAGCGCCTGCGCCTGATCCATGTCAAAACGCAATGTGATTTCTGCAGCGGGGCGCGGCAAAACCTTCAGGGATATCTCCAGAAGCAAACCCAGCGTGCCCAGCGCGCCGACCTGCAGGCGCGAGACATCGTAGCCGGCCACGTTCTTCATCACCTGACCGCCAAAGGTCAGCAAGTCGCCGCGCCCATCCAGCATATGCACACCCAGCACGAAATCTCGCGCCGCACCCTGATAGGCTCGGCGCGGACCGGATAGACCGGTGGCGATGCAGCCGCCTAGCGTGGCAGCCGAACCGAAATGGGGCGGCTCGAACGGCAGCATCTGACCGTTTTCTGCCAATAATTTTTCGATCTCTGTCAGGGTCGTTCCGGCACATGCCGTCAACACCAACTCTTGGGGTTCATACGACACAACACCGCGACAGGGTCGGACATCCAGCACTTGTCCAGATAACGGGCCCCCATAAAAATCCTTACTGCCCGATCCGCGTATACGCAGCGGCTGATGCTGCTCGGCGGCATGACGGATGGTGTCTGAAAATTGTTCGATGATGTTTTGCATACCCCTCTCCCCCACCCCTCTCCCGCCTGCGGGCGAGGGGAGTGATGTCCTAGAATCTCGGCAAGTCTGGGAGCTTCGTCTCGCCATGATGCACATGCATCGCGCCGAATTCCGCGCAGCGCTGCAAGGTGGGCACCGCCTTGCCGGGGTTGAGCAAACCGCTTTCATCCCATACTTTCTTGATCGCGTGAAACAGGGTCAATTCCTTTTCCTTGAACTGGATGCACATCTGGCCGATCTTCTCCACCCCCACGCCATGTTCGCCGGTGATGGTTCCGCCCACTTCCACGCACAGCTCGAGTATCTTGCCGCCGAATTCCTCGGTGCGCTCCATCTCGCCGGGCTTGCTGGCATCGTACAAGATCAGCGGATGCAGATTGCCGTCCCCGGCATGGAACACGTTGGCGACGCGCAACCCATATTCCCTCGACAACTCGCCGATGCGCGCGAGCACCAACGGGAGCTGCTTGCGCGGGATAGTCCCGTCCATGCAGTAATAATCGGGCGAGATGCGCCCCACTGCCGGAAACGCCGCCTTGCGCCCGGCCCACAACCTGAGCCTTTCCGCATCGTCCTGTGCGGTGCGCAACGAAGTCGCGCCGCTGGCCTTCAGGATCTTTTGCACGCGCATGATCTCTTCGGAAACCTCTTCGTTGGTGCCGTCCAGTTCGCACAGCAGGATCGCTTGCGCATCCAGCGGGTAACCGGCATGCACGAAATCCTCGGCAGCCTGTATGGCAAGCTTGTCCATCATTTCCAGCCCGGCGGGAATGATGCCGGCGGCAATGATGTCGCCCACGGCTGCGCCGGCTTTTTCCACATCGTCGTAGGCTGCCATCACCACTTGCGCGCGCTCCGGTATAGGTAGCAGTTTTACCGTGATCTCGGTGATCACGCCCAGCATGCCCTCGCTGCCGGTCATCAGCGCGAGCAGGTCGTAGCCCGCGCTGTCCAATCCTTCGGAGCCGATCTCCAGCACCTCGCCTGCCATGGTCAGAACCCTGAGTCGCAGGATGTTGTGTACAGTCAGCCCGTATTTCAGACAATGCACGCCGCCGGAATTTTCTGCCACGTTGCCGCCGATGGTGCAGGCGATCTGGCTGGAAGGATCGGGAGCGTAATAGAGGCCGTATTGCGCAGCCGCCTCGGAGATCGCCAGGTTGCGCACGCCGGTTTGCACCCGAGCGATCCGCGCGCGATGGTCGATGTGCAAGATCTTTTTGAAGCGCGCCATCGACAACAGCACGCCGTCGCCCAGCGGCAGCGCACCGCCGGACAGCCCGGTGCCGGCGCCGCGCGCCACCACCGGCACGTCAGACTCATAACAGAGTCGCAGGATTTTCCGGACTTGCTCTTCCGTTTCCGGGATGACGACGATCATCGGCGTCTGCCGGTACGCGCTCAAGCCGTCCATCTCATAGGGCTTGAGATCCTCCGCATCGAACAGCACTGCGCTTGCGGGGAGAAAAATGAGCAAACGTTTTATCAGTTGGTATTTGTTCATCTGGCAGACAACTATCCGACAATCTCGCTGATTACACAGGTGACATGCTCGCTCAATCGCCGATGCAATAACTCGTGATCGCCCAAGTGAACTTGCATCAGGCTCTTCCAAAGTTTGCCGTGATTGGGTACGGAAAAATGCAGCAACTCATGCACTATCACGTAATCGCCCAGCTTTCTTTCCATCAGCAACAACTCCACATTGAAGTTCAGATTGCCCGCAGTCGAGCACGACGCCCATTTGTTGCGCATCGGGCGAACTGCCAGTGAGCGCGCCTCGACGCCAAGTTTCTCAGCCCAATGCAGCACCCGCGCCTTGAACTCCGCCTTGTCTTGCCAAATATCCTTGCGTCGTGTGTCCATCTACTGCCTCCCGGCCTTAGTCAACACTGACAACACTGACTCCACCAAAATAGCAACTTTCTCCTCGGATTCCTCCTCGGCATAAATGGCAAAGGTCATGCGGGTGCGCAATTCACGCTGCTCTTTTTCGCTGCTGCGCCAGTTCGGAAATGCAGCAAATGCCTCGCGCACTTTCTGGCTCACCGCTTCGGCATTGGGGATTTTTTCCTCTTCCAGCTTGCACAGCACAAAGTAAGTCAATCCATCCAAACCTTTGGCCGCCTGTTCCTGTTTGCGCTGCTCATTGCGCCCGATCTCCGCCAGTAACTCGTTCAGCGCCTCCTCTGTGGATGTCTGTCTATCCTCAAATCCTTCCAGCACTGCCTTGGCACGCTCTGCCATCGCCACCAAAAATGGATCGTCGCTGTTTTCTTCGGCGGCTTTCTCAATCGCCTTGACCAGATTGATTACCTTCGTGGCCTTGCCTTCTTTGCGCCGCTTGATCGCTTCGATGCTATCTGGATCAATCGCAATGTAGTCTCCTTTCGCCGAATCGTGCATCTCCGAGCCTATATGCTTCTGCACCAGCTCATTGGTCTTCTTCAAAAACGCGCGATCCACATACACCCGTTTTGCATAGGCATTGCGCACCACGTCGTAAATCGCCGACAACGCGGCGTAGTCGCGTATGAATGGGGACAAGAACGCATCCGGCGAAACGATCTCATAGAGCATCTCGATTTCTTTGTACTCGCGGAAGAACGCCTTGCGCCGCACCTTGTCGCGGAAATGCTCGATGAGACTATCCACATCCTTGTCGTTGAAATTCTGCGTAACCAAGGCCAGATAAGGCGGGGCGATGTTCTCCATCTTGGATTTGAACAGATGCTTGAGCAGCGCTAGGTCTTTCACGATGGCGTTGATCTCGTCGCTGTCAAACGCCAGCGCCTTCTCCAGCTTGTCGAAGATACCGACGAAATCCAGCACCAGACCGTGCGGCTTCACCATCTCCTCGCGCTCGTTCTCGTAGGGCCGGTTCACCCGCGCAATGGCTTGCAGCAAGGTGTGGTCGCGCATCGGCTTGTCGAGATACATTGCGTAAAGAATCGGCGCATCGTAGCCGGTGAGCAGCTTCTCGGTGACGATCAATATCCTGGGATACTCGCCGAACTTCGCAAAATTCTTGCGTACCTGTTTTTCTTTCTTCTCTTCCAGATGCCAGCGCTTCATGTGCATCGGGTCGTTGTTGCTGCCGGTATAGACCACCTCGGAATATTCCGGCGGCAGGATGGCGTCGAGCGCCTCCTTGTAAAATGCGCACGCCTCGCGATCCACACCAACCAGAAAAGCCTTGTAGCCCAGCGGCTCGACATTTTCGCGATAGTGGTCTGCCACATACTGCGCGACCTTCTTGATGCGCTCGCGGCCTTTCAGGAAATTCTTCAGATTCACCGCGCGCTCAAGAATCTTGTTCAGTTCCTCGATGTCGCTGACGCCCTCGGCCTCCGCCAGCGACAAAAACTCCTTGTCCAGAATCTCGTGCGGAACCAGCATCTCGTTTGGCGCGATGTTGTAATAGAGGGGCAGCGTCGTGCCGTCTTCGATGCTCTCGGCGATGGAATACTTGTGCAAGTAGCCTTGGTCGTCCTCGCAGCCAAAGGTCTTGAATGTACCGCGCCCGTAAGCGGTCTTGTCTACCGGCGTGCCGGTGAATCCGATGTAGGTGGCATTCGGCAAACCCGCCATCAGGAAATTGCCGAGGTCGCCGCCGGTAGTGCGGTGCGCTTCGTCAATCAACACAAAAATGTTTTTACGCTTATTGAGATTGGCGGGCATGTCGCGGAACTTGTGAATCATCGTCACGATGATGCCGCGATAGTCTTCCTTGAGCAGCCGGTTCAATTCGGCAATGCGGTCGGCGTGTGCCACATTGCCCAAGCCCAGCGCCGCCAGATTCTTCAACATCTGATCTTCCAGCTCGTTGCGGTCTATCATCAGCAGCACGGTCGGCTTGTCCGCCTGCGGTGCCTTGAACAGCAACTCCGCCGCCTTGATCATGGTGTAGGTCTTGCCGCTGCCCTGCGTGTGCCACACCAGGCCGCGTGTGCGTTTCGGGTCGAGCGCACGCGCCACCACCTTGTCCACCGCCGTCATCTGATGCTGGCGCAGGATAAATTTTTGCAGCTCCTCCTCTTTCTCCGCGAACAGGATGAAATCCTTCAGGAAGCGCAACATATAGCGAATATCGCAAAAGCTCTTCACCTTCGCTTCGAGATTACCAGCCTCTTCGCCCTTCCAGTTGAAGATATTGCGCCGCACCGTATTCCACGTCACCCCGTAAGCGAAGCCAATCGCTTCGGTCGCGGTGAACAACATCTGCGGCACCATCACCTGCGGCGTTTCCTCGTGATAGCGGCGAATCTGATCCACTCCCAGCGCAATCGCCTCATCCTTGCTCGCGTTCTTGCACTCGATCACCAGCACCGGAATGCCGTTGACGAGGAACACCACATCCTCGCGCGTGCCGTAGTGCACGTTGTGGAAATAAAACTCCTCCGTTACCTCATACACATTGCGCCGCTGTGCGGGTTGCAAGGCCAGATCGGCGTAATCGATCAACTGCAAATCCAGCTCGCGGTTTTCCTCGGCGCAGAAAAACTTCGACTGGTTGCGCAGCGCCGTCAAAAAATCCCGGTTGCCGCGTATGTCTGCATGAAAGCGCTCAAAGTCGCCAATCAGCACGCCCTCCGCCTCCCGGTACTGCGGATTGAACTCGCGCACCTTGGCAAACAGCAGATCGGCGAAATACAACGACGCGCCCCGTCCCCGCTCAACAGACTCCCTCGCCCCGCTTGCGGGGAGAGGGGAAAACCCGCGTCGCTGCTCCGCCTCGGCGCGCGGCACAAAACGCCAGCCGATCTCCTGCGCATAATGCAGGATGCGGGCTTGCACGGTTTTATGTTCGGTGGGAGCGGCCATTAGTGGAAGTCTGGCAGCCGTTACTTGGTTTTTAGTTTGAACGTAGACTCTGCATGTTTGCTCAACATGTCATAGACAAATATCGTCTCGACGTCGAAAGCATCTGCCGCATCCGGCAGGAAAATTTTCTTCTTTGCAGCGGGATTGCTTTTTTCCTGAGAAACAATCTCGTAGCCATATTGCTTGGCTACGGCAATAAGAAACGGATCAGCCACTTTGAGCTTGGCAAATTCCGCCTTGGCTTGCGGAGAGTAATGCTTGCTGGCACTCGCCCACTGCATCACTTTTCCATAAGCCTGCATCACATGCGGATCGGCATCATCTTCCAGAAAGAATTCGTCCGGCAAATTTTCAGCCCACACCCGAACGGGATCAGTCTTGTCGCCGCTGACCAATTCCTTACGCACCTTCTTGATGCTGAATACCAGCCCCGCTTCATGCGCCCTGTGCAACCACGCCCAGAACGCCTCGCAAAAATCGAAACGGTAATACAGGTTCTTGGCCTGAATGAACACATTGGCATCAATGAGGTATTTTGGCCTAGCCACGTTGCGCCATCCTCTTGCCGAGCTTCATCACCGTATCGGGAGAAATATTCAGCAGGCTTGCCGCATCAAGCAACAATGTATGCCCGCTCATCGCGCTGGTCACCAGCGCGCGGGTCAAACGTTTGCTGTTCCGCACCGGGATCGTGTTGAATGGGTTCCCGCCACTCGATGTCCTGTGCTTCTGGCTCTCTTCTTCCGCTTGCCGGTAATCCGCCAAAGAAATCTTGCCCAAATCAAGCGCACGGCGGGCAATGACCAAACTGCTAACCTTGAACATACGGCTCAAGCCGTAAAATTTCGGTTCAGCCGCCTTGTCCCAGGCCTCCAGGAATTGCGCCTTGGGCGTCAACAACTCGGCGGCAATGCAGTTGCACAACCACTCGACTCCATCACGGGATTTATCAGTGCCAGCGGGAATATCCGAAACGCCACTCTCACCCAACCAGATGTGAGCAAGCTCATGCGCCAGCGTAAAAATCCACGCCGCTTCCGCATCCTTGCCGTTGATGAAGATCGCCGGAGCCAGCATATCGGCCAGCGCAAACCCGCGAAACTCGCTGACCGAAAGCCCTCTCCTGGTGCTGCTCTTGACGATACCGCTCTTGAATACCAGTATCCCTGCTTCCTCAATCTTCTCGCTTAACAAACTGAAATAAGCCGCATGGCTGCCGCAATGCGCGCGCAGCTCATCCGTCAAACCCAGCGTCCGGCGTATATCCTGCGCCACTGTCTCCGTATGAACGTTAGCCTGCGCCTTATATCTGCCCACAAACGCGGGTTGATCCGCGCCCACCTCGCGCAAATCATCCGCAAACCATTGCTGCTTGCGAATCACATCATCCAGCACCTCATAAAAATCGTTGCTTAACGGCGCATGGTTTGGCGTTTGCCGTAAATCTGGAATCGCCTTCTCCTGCATCACCGGGGGCGTATCCAGAAAGAGAAAGCCGAAAGGAACATGTACCTTGTTGGCCAGCTTCTCGGCTTGTGTCACCGTCAGCTTGCCATCGAGAAAATTCTTGCGCTTGCTTGGCGCGACAATTTCATCCGCGAGCGACTCCAGGCTGCGGCCTATGTGGCCTGCTGCCCATTCAAGCACGCTGGTAGAAAGATTCAGGGTTCCCATGTGTGAAATCTTAACATGCGCTCATTGGACATGGCCTATTGCTCATATCCAAACCACTTGCGCCAGCCAGTATCTATTCGCATAATGCGCCCAATCCGTCTTGACGGAGGTGGATTGCCCGCAGGGGCAGGCGTAAAAGGGTCTCGAAAGAGGCCCTTTTATTTTCCATAAGGGCGCGATAACGATCCTCGAACTTCGAGGGGCGTGCAGGGCTGGATTGAGTGTGATCGGTCATAGTCCAGCTCCGGCAATCTCTAGCTCCGGCAGGTCGAGGTCATGCACGCGTATCTGCGCCGTCATCAACTGGTGCAGCAGGGTGCGGAAGAGGTCGGTAAGGGCAGCGTGCTTCCCCTCATGAACTTTTTCCTTCCGATCAAGAGTCGCGAACACATCGGCTATCTCGCGTTGCTCGCTCAGCGAAGGGAGCGGGATCGGATAAGTTTTCAGGAAGCCACAAGTTAATGCACCCTTGGTACTACCGCCGCCAAGTCCCACAGACCGCAGATGTTCATAGCGTGTCTGCATGAACCACAATACGAACTCCGGGATGACCGTTGAAGTGTTGAACTGTGCATACGCAAGGTGCTGATTGATACAAGTCTCGAAGGTCACAAGTGCAGAGTTGCCTAGCGTCTTGCCTTGCCCCGTGATTGCAATAAGCAAGCTGCCTGACTTCACGCGAGGGAGATGACATTCCTTGGCGGCAAGCTCGGTCACGAACTGGTCAGCCTCGGAAATGAAGCGATCATATATCTTCGCGCTGTTGAGCCACGGAATCGAACCATTCTGCCAGTAAGCCTCGTTGTCGCGTTTCGGCGTTGAGCCGTTACCTACCTTCGCCAATGACCCCAGCGTCACAACATCCCAACTCTCCGGCACGCGGCCGATTTCGGTTTGTTTCTGGGGTTCGCCGCGCAGGCCTTGGGTGAAGAGTTGGTGGAGCAGCGTCTTTTTCAGTTCGGCGGTGAGCGCAAGCAAGCGCTCCTGCTGCTCAATCGCCCGCTGTACCACGCTCAACAACGCCGAAATTTTTTGCTGTTCGTCCTTCTCAGGGTGAGGGAATGTTTTTTCTTTCAGGATGGTGAAGTGGCGGTTATATCCGCGATTGGGGATGTCGAGGCTCAGTAGCGCGTAATAAAAAAACTTTGGTTCAAAAAGGTCTTCCTTTGGTTTCAGCACCTTTGTACCATCCGCACCGAGAATGAACGGGAAGTCCACATATTTCAGACAGCGCGTGTGATCTCCAAAAATCACCATCGGAAGATCATCGCGGATGACCCGCTCCTCCTCATCCGAGTATCCAGCAATGAAAGCCTGTCCTTGATCGACCACAGGAAAGAATCCAGTGGCCTGAATATCGGAGGAAGGAATTTGGTTCTCTCGCCCAACTTTCGTTTTGCGAATCGTTTCTGGAAATTCGATTGATGACCAAGACATAGGTTAGATTGGAAGCGCTTTGAGTATTTTTTTCAGAGCTGCATCAGTGTCTGCCGCCTCTTCTTCCAGTGCCTCCAACTCCTCCATGATCTCCGCAATCGGCCGGTACTCATCCGCCGCACCCGTATGGATGTAGCGGCTGGGTGAGATGTTGTAGTCGTTTTTCGCAATTTCCTCTGCACTTACGATGCGCGAATATTTTTCCACTTCCTGCCACGCGTTGAAGGTGTCGGCGATGCGGACAATGGCCTCATCCGAAATGTAATTCTTGGGGTCGCCCTTGACGAACTCGCGGCTGGCGTTGAGCAGAAACAACTTGCCTTGATGCGCTTTGGGCTTGGCCTTGTTGAGCACGATGACGATGCCGGGCGCGCTGGTGTTGTAGAACAAATTTTCCGGCAGGTAGAGCACGCCTTCAATCAGGTCTTGCACGACGAACCAGCGGCGCACGTCTTTCTCCTTGTTGGTGTTGGCGTTACCGCTGCCGCGCGCGGCGGCGCCGGTATCCAGCACTACGGCGGCTCGGCCTTTGGAATTGAGACTTGCAAGGATGTGCTGCATCCAGCCCCAGTCCGCCTTGCTGCCGGGGAAGCCCGCGCCTTTTGGAAAGCGGTCGAGTTCGTCGGCGTCGTAGTCCTTTTCCTTGAACTCGGTCTGGTTCCACATCGGGTTGGCCACAACGCGGTCGAAAGTTTGTAATCTATTGCCCTGGCGCAGCTTGGGATTGCGGAAGCTATCGCCGATTTCGATCAGGCCTTCCATGTCGTGGATGATCATGTTCATGTTGGCCATCGCCCAGGTGCCGGGTTCGTTTTCCTGGCCGTAGAGTCTGGCGGGGGCGAAGTTTTTCTTTGAGCGCAGGCTCATGCGCTCATTCAGCACCAGTTCGCATTTCACCAGCAACCCCGCCGAGCCGCAGCAGGGGTCGTACACGTCCATGCCCGGTTCAATCTCCATGATGCGCGCCATGACGAGGCCGACTTCAGCGGGCGTGTAGAACTCGCCCGCGCTCTGGCCGCTGCCTTCGGCGAACTTGCGGATCAGGTATTCGTAGCTGCGCCCGATGAAGTCCGGCTCCACGTCTTTCAGCCCGAGACGCTTGGCGCTGATGGCTTCGATGAGGTTGGAGAGGCGGTCGTCGTCAAGGTCGCGCTGGCCGTGAGTGGTGGCGTTGAAATCCACGCGGTCGATGATGCCCTTGAGCAGCGGGTTGGCGTCGGCGATGGCGCGCATGTGGGTGGTGATGGTTTCGCCGATTTTGCTTGAGAGCGTGCGGATCACCGACCACACAGGATCATCGGCCTGCTTGGGTTCCAAGGGCAGGTAGAAGCGCACTAGTTTCTTGTCGCGCTTGACCAGCTTGAACGCTTTTTCGCGCGAGCCGACGCTTTTGTCTTCCGCGAGGCGATTCAGTTCGTCGTCAAAAACATCGCACAGGCGTTTGGTGAAAATGAGGGGAAGGATGAAGTCCTTGTACTTCGCGGCATCCTTCGCGCCGCGTATCGAGCAGGCGGCATCCCATATCCAGGATTCGAGGGATTTGTTATTTTGTTCGCCGTTGGCCATGATTCAAACGCTCCTGCAGTAGCGATTGCCTGCCCGGTAGCCGTGCCAGCGCAAAGCCGCCAAGCTCAGCGCATGCGCCGCGTTGTAAGCGAGATCGAAACGCCCTTCGAGAGACAAGCCGGCATTGCCCGCATCCTGCAAACGCGCCAGCCCGGAACGCTTCAGCCCAGCGAACTCCATCGCATCCGGCGCTTCTGCGGCGAGCGCCTTACCCGAGCCACACAGATTATCGAGCGGCGAGCTCATCTTCTCCACCGATCAACCACACCTTGGGCTGCGCCAGCACCCGCGTCACGAAAACATTCTTTTGCTTTACGCGCCGGGCCAACTCTTGCCTGGTATAAATGCTCGGGTTCACCGTGCGCCCCAGTCGCGTCGCAGCCTCTTCCAGCGCGCCGAACAGGTCGGCATAACTCAGGCTATCGCTCACCACCATCAGGTCGATGTCGCTTCCCGCCGTATCGCTGCGCTTGGCAACCGAGCCATACACAAATGCCGCAGCGATGTTGTCCGCAAGCGGCATCAGGACTTCGCGCAGCGGCTCCGCCAGCCCAACCGTCTTCTGCACGATGCCGCACAGCTCGGCGAAGACCGGCGACTGCGGGTTCGCCTGATAATGCTTCTGATTGCCCACCCGCGATACCATCACCAAACCGCTTTGCGCCAGCCGCGCCAGCTCGCGCTGCACCGCACCGGAACCGCCGCCTGACAGCCCGATCAACTCAGTAGCAAAAAAACTGCGCTCTGGCTGCCCGAACAGCAACGCCAGCACGCGCTGTTGCGTATTGGAAAACAGCGCGGCGGCCAGACTGGTGCGCGGCGCAGGAGCAGCGGCTTTGGCTTTAATACCCATATTGGGCATCTTACTACCCATTTTGGGCATGTTCAAGTTCCCTGATTCAGATTAATGGTGTGGGACTCGCGCAGCGATGAACGCCTTGAGTTGCTCCACATCCGCATCCATCACTTCGCAGCGTTGCGGCAGCTTCTCGATGCTTTGCAGCGCTACGGGGCGTTCCGGTTCGCGCCCCAATGCTTCCTGTATGGTCTCGGCGAACTTGGCGGGCAGCGCGGTCTCCAGGCAGATTAGCGGCAAGCTGGGGCGGCGCTGCTCCAGGCCGACCTTGATGCCATCGGCGGTATGCGGGTCCACCATCACACCATAGTCCTCCCACAGCTTGCGGATGGTCTTGAGTCTATCCTGATG
The DNA here is from genome assembly GCA_049298895.1 of Gallionella sp. Classification (GTDB taxonomy): domain Bacteria; phylum Pseudomonadota; class Gammaproteobacteria; order Burkholderiales; family Gallionellaceae; genus Gallionella. Next base: position 3,865 of record JBAQWL010000046.1, on the reverse strand, counting down.
GGTACTCTTGCCGGAGGCGAAGTCGAATTTCGGCAGCGCATCCCAACAGGAAGTACCCTTGATGTCGAACGCGCCGCCCTTGTCCACCTTGCTCCAGAACTCGCGCACCTTGGCGCCGTCCCGCCCAACCAGGTCGAACATGAAGCGCTCGAAGTTGCTGGCCTTGGAGATGTCCATAGACGGGCTGCTGGTCTCATAGGTATGTTTGGTGTCGCGCGGACGATATACGCCGGTACGGAAGAATTCGTCCAGCACGTCGTTCTCGTTGGTCGCGAGGATCAGTTGGCCGATAGGCAAACCCATCATGCGCGCGATGTGCCCAGCGCAGATGTTGCCAAAGTTGCCGGATGGCACCGAGAATGCCACCTGCTCGTCATTGGATCTCGTCGCGGCGAAGTAGCCCTTGAAGTAATACACCACCTGCGCCGACACGCGCGCCCAGTTGATCGAGTTGACCGTGCCGATCTTGTATTTCGCCTTGAACGCATGGTCGTTGGACACCGCCTTCACCATGTCCTGCGCGTCGTCGAACATGCCGTTGATGGCGATGTTGTAGATGTTAGCATCTTGCAGCGAATACATCTGCGCGCGCTGAAAAGCCGACATCTTGCCTTTCGGCGACAACATGAACACGCGGATGCCGCGCTTGCCACGCATCGCGTATTCGGCGGCCGAGCCGGTGTCGCCGGAAGTCGCGCCGAGGATGTTCAGCTCGTCATGCTGCTTCGCCAATACGTACTCGAACAGGTTGCCGAGCAACTGCATCGCCATGTCCTTGAACGCAAGAGTCGGGCCGTTGGAAAGTTCTAGGATATGCACGCCCGGTTCCAGCGTGCGCAACGGCGTGATCTGCGTGAAATCGGAATCGGCGCGGCCATTGCTGTATACCGCAGTTATGTAGGTCTTGCTGACAATAGTCTTCAGGTCAGCCGCCGGGATGTCGGTGATGAATTTCGACAGCACCGCGAACGCGAGATCGGCATACGACAGCTTGCGCCACGCATCCAGCTCGGCGCGCGTCACTTGCGGATACTGATCGGGCAGGTACAGCCCGCCGTCAGGTGAGAGGCCGCCGAGCAGGATCTCGGTGAAGGTCTTGGCCGACGCGTTGCCGCGCGTGGAGATGTAACGCATATTACTTGCCAAGCTCTTCCAGCCGCAGCCTGGTCACCTTGCCCGCCACCACAGCCAGCGCTTCCATCTTCTTGATGGCCGCGTTGATGCGCTTCTCGCGCGTCTGGTGGGTGAGCAGGATCAAGTCGGCCTGGGTCTCATTTTCGCCGGGTTCCTTCTGGATCACCGCATCGATGGATATCTGCTCGTCGGCGAGGATGCGCGTGATGTCGGCGAGCACGCCGGGTTTGTCCTGCACGCGCAAACGCAGGTAGTAGCTGGTCTGCACCTCGTCCATCGGCAGTATCTTCAGGTCGGACATCGCATCCGGCTGGAACGCCAGATGCGGCACGCGATTCTCCGGGTCGGCAGTGTGCATGCGCGTCACGTCCACCAGGTCGGCGATCACCGCGCTGGCGGTCGGTTCCGCACCCGCGCCCTTGCCGTAATACAGCGTCGCGCCGACCGCATCGCCCTGCACCAGCACGGCGTTCATCGCACCCTCGACGTTGGCGATCAAACGCTTGGCCGGGATCAAGGTCGGGTGCACGCGCAACTCGACGCCTTCCGGCGTGTGCTTGGTGATGCCCAGCAGTTTGATGCGATAACCGAGTTGTTCGGCGTATTTGATATCGATCGCATCCAGTTTGGAGATGCCCTCGATGTAGGCCTTGTCGAACTGCATCGGAATGCCGAACGCCAGCGCGGACAGTATCGTGATCTTGTGCGCGGCGTCCACGCCTTCGATGTCGAAGGTCGGATCGGCCTCGGCGTAGCCCAGACGCTGCGCCTCTTTCAGCACAGTGCCGAAGCTCAGTCCCTTGTCACGCATCTCGGACAGGATGAAGTTGGTGGTGCCGTTGATGATGCCCGCGATCCACTCGATGCGGTTCGCGGTCAACCCTTCGCGCACTGCCTTGATGATCGGGATGCCCCCCGCCACGGCGGCCTCGAACGCGACCATCACGCCCTTGTCCTGCGCAGCCTTGAATATCTCGTTGCCGTGCGTCGCCAGCAGCGCCTTGTTCGCGGTGACGACATGCTTGCCGTTGGCGATAGCTTTCAGCACCAACTCCTTCGCCACACCATAGCCGCCGATCAGCTCGATGACGATGTCCACTTCCGGATCGCTGACCACCGAGAAGGCGTCATCGGTCACGCGGCATGCGCCGCCGGTGACCTTCTTCGCCAGTTCCACATTCTTGTCCGCCACCACGGTGATGCGTATCGGGCGACCGGCGCGGCGGGTGATCTCCTCCGCGTTGCGTTGCAATACGGTGAAGGTACCGCCACCGACCGTGCCTATGCCTAGTAGTCCTACATTTATGGGTTTCATGCTCATTATTTATATCTCTGAAGTTGTCCGCTATGCGGAGTCAAGTTAATTACTGGGTTCCTGCCTTCGCCGAAAGGGCGTTGCTAATTCGTGCCGTGCTTTTTGCGATAACTTTCCAGAAACTTTGCAATGCGCCCTATCGCTTCGATCAGATCATCCGTAGTGGGCAGGAACACCACACGGAAATGATCAGGGTGTATCCAGTTGAAACCGGTGCCCTGCACTACCAGCACCTTCTCGGTTTCCAACAATTCCAGGATAAATTTTTGGTCATCCTTGATTGGATATATTTTTGGGTCGAGACGCGGGAACAGATACAGCGCGGCCTTGGGCTTGACACAGGTCACGCCGGGTATTGCGGTGAGCAACTGATAAGCAAGATCGCGCTGCTTGCACAAGCGTCCGGTCGGTGCGACCAGATCATTGATGCTCTGATAGCCGCCCAGCGCAGTCTGAATGGCAAACTGGCCGGGCACGTTGGAACATAGCCGCATTGAAGCCAGTATGGTCAGTCCGTTGATGTAATCTTGCGCGTGCTTTTTCTCGCCGGACACCACCATCCAGCCAGCGCGATAACCACAGGCACGATAATTCTTTGACAAGCCGTTCAATGTAACGAACAGTACATCGTCAGCCAGTGCGGCGATAGAGGTATGTGTCGCGCCATCGTACAACATCTTGTCGTAGATCTCGTCGGCAAAAATAATCAGATCATGTTCGCGAGCAATCGCTACCACTTCTTGTAATAGCTCATCAGAATATAGCGCGCCAGTGGGGTTGTTTGGATTGACGATGACGATGGCACGTGTTTTTGGCGTGATCTTGCTGCGCATGTCGGCCAGATTCGGCATCCACTCGTTCTGTTCATCGCAAATATAATGACGCGGATTTCCGCCAGCCAGTGTCGCCGCCGCCGTCCACAGCGGATAATCAGGGGTGGGGATCAAAACTTCATCACCATCGTTGATCAATCCCTGCATCGCCATCACGATCAGTTCCGACGCGCCGTTACCAATGTAAATATCTTCCAGTTCGACACCGTCGATACCCCGAGATTGGGTGTAATGCATGACTGCCTTGCGCGCCGCAAATAAGCCTTTTGAATCCGAATAGCCGGACGAATTCGGCAGATTCAGGATTACGTCCTGCTGAATCTCCTCCGGCGCTTCAAAACCAAACGGCGCAAGATTACCGATGTTCAGCTTGATGATACGCTGGCCCTCTTCTTCCATCAGCTTGGCACGCTCCATCACTGGCCCGCGTATGTCGTAGCAAACATTGGAAAGCTTGGTCGATTTTAAAATTGGCTTCACTTTGAATTTACTCTATTTTTGTATTCGCCCAAACGGCGGTTCACCGGAGCGGCGATACAACGGCTCACGCTGATTTATTACAGCACGAAAGGGCGCGATTTTA
>JBAQWL010000045.1:0-17017 GCA_049298895.1 Gallionella sp. | reverse complement strand
CATTTGCCCAGTCGACCTGAGCTGCTGGAATATCTTGAGGAGCGGCTAGAGGGGTTGAAGTTGCAGGATAATCGCGTGATGTTTCATTATCTGGACGGCAAGGTGGATGCAGAAATCTATATTACGTCCAATAATCAGCAGGCCAATGGCTTGCAACTGCGCTGTGACGATCTGGTGCGGAATAACGAAATATTTCGTGGCATCCGGGTTTACCTAAGTAGCGCACAAAATTAGTGCACTCTGGGTTGCCGAGTGCCCTTTTTTGGTGCAAATATTCTGTGTGCGCCACAACAGGCTTGTGGCACAATGCCCGCCTGCCGTGCAGATAGGGTTGGCATGCTTTCTGCGTCTGTATTTTTGGGTTTTTGTTGGCTGTTTAATTTTAATGCTTTGGGAGACGGTTATGTCGGTGTCGGCAAATGATGTGTTAAAGATGATTAAAGACCGCGATGTTAAATTCGTAGATTTTCGTTTTACTGATACACGCGGCAAAGAGCAGCATGTGGGTGTGCCCGCAAAGTACGTGGGTATGGAAAAGTTCGAGGATGGGCATGCCTTCGATGGCTCTTCTATCGCCGGCTGGAAAGGTATCCAGGCCTCGGACATGCTGTTGATGCCCGATCCTGAGACTGCCTTTCTCGATCCGTTCATGGATGAAAACACGCTAGTGATCACCTGTGACGTGGTGGAACCTACTGATGGCAAGGGCTATGACCGCGATCCACGCTCCATCGCCAAACGTGCTGAGGCCTACCTGAAATCCAGTGGTATTGGCGATACCGCATACTTCGGGCCAGAACCAGAGTTTTTCGTCTTTGATTCGGTAAACTGGCACATCGATATGTCGGGTTGTTCAGTTAAGGTCAATTCAGAAGAAGCCGCATGGGCATCAGCCGAAAAATTCGACAGTGGCAACACTGGCCACCGTCCAACTGTCAAAGGCGGCTACTTCCCGGTTCCCCCGGTCGACAGCCTGAACGACATTCGTGCCGCGATGTGTCTGGCTTTGGAAGACATCGGTATTGAAGTCGAAGTGCATCATCACGAAGTCGCTACGGCCGGTCAATGCGAAATCGGTACTAAGTTCAACACGCTGGTGCGACGCGCTGACCAAACTCAGGTCTTGAAGTACGTTGTGCACAACGTGGCGCATCAGTACGGCAAAACGGCGACCTTCATGCCCAAGCCTATTGTCGGCGACAACGGCTCCGGTATGCATGTGCATCAATCCATCTGGAAGGGCGGCAAAAATTTGTTTGCTGGTAATGGATATGCAGGACTGTCCGAACTGGCGCTTTACTACATCGGCGGCATTATCAAACATGCGCGCGCATTGAATGCGATCACCAACCCAAGCACCAACTCCTACAAGCGTTTAGTTCCTCATTACGAAGCGCCGACCAAGCTGGCATATTCTGCAAAGAACCGTTCAGCTTCGATCCGTATTCCTTACGTGCCCAGCGACAAGGCGCGCCGCATCGAAACTCGCTTCCCGGATCCCACGGCTAATCCCTACTTGTGCTTTACAGCATTGATGATGGCTGGCTTGGATGGCATACAAAATAAGATACACCCAGGCGACCCTGCGGATAAGAACCTGTATGACTTGACCCCGGAAGAAGATGCCAAAATCCCAACCGTATGCAGTTCGTTGGATGAAGCACTCGCTCATTTGGATAAAGATCGTGAATTTCTGACTCGTGGCGGTGTATTTTCCAACGACTTCATCGATGCCTACATTTCATTGAAGATGGATGAGGTAACACGCTTGCGCATGACTACGCATCCGATCGAGTTCGACATGTATTACAGCATCTGAACCTGTTGTATGGGCTGCAAAACAAAACGGGGCGAAATGCCCCGTTTTTATTTTAGGTACAACAGAAGTTTGTCTGTGTCCGAAGCTTGTCCTATACTTATCGCATTGCTTTGAGGAAAAACGACCATGAAACTTAGATATGTTCTAGCTGTTTTATGTTTTTGCTCGAGCTTGGCGCAAGCCGAAATTTACAAAGCTATAGACGCGAATGGGCACGTTACTTATTCCAGTACGCCGATCAAGGGAAGCAAGAAAATTATTCTGGAATCCTTACCCACCATGCTTCCGCCAGCACGGGCGCGCTCTGGGAACTCACCGGAAGACTTCCCTAAAGTAGATGGTGCAACGCAGAAAAATCGCGATGACACGCGCTATATGATTTTACAAAATGAGCTAAGTATTGAAGAAAGATTACTGGAAGAGGCCAAACAAAACTTACAGGCAGGCGAGGAAAATCCAGAGATATTCAAGGGGAAAGACGGCAAGACTTATCGTAATACTGTGAAATACGAAGAGAAAGTCAAGACGCTTGTCGGCCAGGTTGATCTGCATCAGAAAAACATTGATGCTTTGAAGACAGAGTTATCTAAACTTAAGTAGAGCCTCTTATCTGGCATACTTTCTGCTTTGTTACTAGCGTATGCCCCACCTACCCTATCTCACTTTGGAATATCTGGCGACCGCAGTCATCCTGTTGAATGACGAGTCGAGGGTTGCCTATATCAACCCGGCAGCAGAGCACCTGTTCGATATGAGTGGGAAAAATCTGCATGGGCTGCCGATACAACAGGCTTTTACCCATACCGAGCAACTGGCCAGTGCAATGCAGCAAGCCGTGCATAACAATGCAAGTTATATCGAGCATGATCTCACATTGGGCACACATGCTCATGGCAAGTTGCATCTTCGTTGTGCTGCAACTCCGCTGCAGTTGACTAAGCGATACCTGCTGCTGGAATTTCATCCTATGGACAGGCCGTTGAAGCTGGCACGGGAAGAACAGATGCTGGATCAGACTCAAGCTAACCGATTATTGCTGCGTAATCTGGCTCATGAGATCAAGAACCCGCTAGGTGGTATACGCGGAGCGGCGCAATTGCTCGAGCAGGAGCTGGAAAAGCCGGCCTTACGCGAATACACACAAGTAATCGTGCAAGAGGCTGATAGGCTGCGCTCACTGATGGAAAAATTACTGGCCCCAAAAAGTGCATCGCACTACACCGCACTAAATATTCATGAAGTGCTGGAGCGAGTGCGTAGCGTGGTACTGGCGGAAATACCGGAAGGATTGGAAGTGCGGCGCGACTATGACATCAGCTTGCCCGCGCTGATTGGTGATAAAGAACAGTTGATTCAGGTCATGCTCAACATTGTGCGCAACGCAGCGCAGGCGATGCAGGGTAACGGCTTGATCATGCTGCGCACCCGAATTGCTCACCAGGTGACTCTGATTAAACGACGCCATCGCTTGGCGGTGATGGTGCAAATTATCGATAACGGGCCGGGCATTCCTGAGGATTTAAAAGACAAAATATTCTATCCCTTGGTGTCGGGGCACGCCGATGGACATGGCCTAGGGCTGACTTTAGCTCAGGATTTTGTCAGCCAGCACCACGGCATGATCGAGTTTGACAGCGAACCCGGACATACCTGTTTCACCGTCATGCTTCCCTTACCCTAACAAAGGTGCCTAACATGAAGCCTGTTTGGATTATAGATGACGATCGCTCGATACGTTGGGTGCTGGAGAAATCGCTGGCACGTGAGGAAATTGATTTCAAAAGTTTTGCTACGGCTGACGATGCGCTACTAGCTTTGAGTCGGGATGTACCCCAAGTTGTCGTAAGCGACATTCGCATGCCAGGTAGCTCTGGGTTGGATTTCCTGCAAATTCTGCACCAGCAGTACCCACTGATACCGGTCATTATTATGACTGCCTATTCGGATCTCGAAAGTGCTGTCTCGGCATTTCAGGGCGGCGCTTTTGAGTATCTGCCCAAGCCGTTTGATGTGAATCACGCAATAGAGTTGATACGGCGTGCACTGGAACAAAGCATACGCAAGTCTGGTGAAACCGAACGCGTAGAGGTAGATGCGGAAATACTTGGACAGGCACCTGCGATGCAGGAAGTTTTTCGCGCGATCGGTAGGTTGTCGCAATCGCACGCCACCGTACTGATTAACGGCGAGTCTGGCACCGGCAAAGAGTTGGTCGCACACGCATTGCATAGACACAGCCCGCGATCAGATAAACCATTCATTGCTATCAACACCGCCGCAATTCCCAAAGACTTACTCGAATCTGAGTTGTTCGGTCACGAACGCGGTGCGTTTACTGGAGCGGCAGCAACACGTCGAGGGCGTTTCGAGCAGGCCGAAGGTGGCACCTTGTTTCTCGATGAAATCGGCGATATGCCCGCAGACCTTCAGACTCGTTTGCTGCGCGTCTTGTCTGACGGAAATTATTATCGTGTAGGCGGACACCAGCCGATCAAAGCCAATGTGCGAATTATTACTGCAACCCACCAGAATTTGAATGAACGGGTTAAACAAGGCTTGTTCCGTGAAGACCTGTTTCATCGTTTGAATGTGATACGACTACGTTTGCCACCGCTGCGCGAAAGGCGTGAGGATATTTCTTTGCTGGCAAAATACTTTCTGCAAAAAAGTGCCAACAATTTAGCCGTAGAGCAAAAGCAATTCAGTGAAGCCATACTGGAGCATCTCAAGCTGCAGGATTTTCCAGGCAATGTGCGGCAACTGGAAAACCTCTGTCATTGGCTGACGGTCATGACACCCTCGCAAATGATCGAAATCGCTGATCTTCCGCCAGAGTGGCGCGAGGCATCCGATACCAAGACTATAATCGGTAGTGATTGGGGGGTGGCTTTGGCACAACAAGCTACAATTGCGTTGCAGCGTGGTGATGCGCACATTATGGATACGCTGGCTGCACAATTTGAACGCACCTTGATTGTTCAGGCTTTGCAGCATACCAATGGACGACGCATCGAAGCAGCCACGCTACTCGGTATCGGGCGTAATACATTGACACGCAAGATACAAGCATTGGGTTTGGATATTAAGGGAGAGTAGAGGTACCAATCAGTGCGAACTGCTTAGATGCATAAATAAGAAAGGGTACTAAATCGGGCTCTATATTAACGCTGTAATCGTTTGAGTAGCTTCTCGTGAATCCCCCCGAAGCCGCCATTACTCATCACCAGAATGTGATCTCCGTGTCGTGAAGCGGCAGCGATCTGTTCAATCAACACGCCCAGATCATCCACAACAATTGCTTTCCCGCCCATCGGAGCCAGTGCGCCGCGCACATCCCAGCCGAGGTTTCCGGCATAGCAGAACACCAGGTCGGCATCTTTCAAGCTGCCGGGTAGCGCGTCCTTCATCACGCCCAGTTTCATCGTGTTGGAGCGTGGCTCCAGCACTGCAATGATACGAGCATTGCCGACTTTTTGGCGTAGCCCTTCAACGGTAGTCGCGATAGCTGTAGGGTGATGCGCGAAGTCGTCATACACTGTAATGCCGTTCACGATACCAAGCACTTCCATGCGCCGCTTCACATTCTTGAATTCGCATAATGCTGCTAGGCCCTGTGCGATGGGTACGCCGACATGGCGTGCTGCTGCAAGCGCGGCGAGCGCATTCTGGCGATTGTGCTCACCGAGCAGCTCCCATTTTAACGTGCCTTGTATTTCACCATGCAATGACACGCAGTTATCTGCGTCTATCATCCAACCTTGATCTGCGCCAAAGAGTTCTACCGGAGTCCAGCAACCGCGCTGCAACATACGTTCCAGTGCAGCAACGCGACCGTTGCAAACGATCAAGCCATTGCCCGGCACGGTGCGTATCAGGTGATGAAACTGTGTTTCTATCGCAGCGAGGTCGGTAAAAATATCGGCATGGTCAAACTCAAGATTATTCAAGATCACAGTGCGCGGATGGTAATGAACGAACTTGGAGCGCTTGTCGAAAAATGCGGTGTCATATTCGTCTGCCTCGATGACGAAGAATACAGAACCGGTAAGGCGAGCAGAAATGTCGAAGTTCTGAGGTACTCCTCCTATTAAAAAACCTGGATTCAGCCCGGCGTATTCCAGTATCCATGCCAGCATTGCGCTAGTGGTGGTTTTGCCGTGCGTACCTGCCACCGCCAGTATCCATTTACCGTGCAGGATGGTTTGCGCCAGCCATTGTGGGCCGGAGATGTAGGGCAAGTTACGGTTGAGAACTTCCTCCATCAGTGGATTGCCGCGTGATACCACGTTGCCGATCACGAATATGTCCGGCTTCAGATCGAGCTGTTCCGCGCCGTAGCCTTCGGTCAGTGCTATACCCTGCGCTTCCAGCTGCGTACTCATCGGCGGATAGACATTGGCATCACAGCCCGTGACGTGATGTCCGGCTTGTTTGGCTAGTGCCGCGATGCCGCCCATGAAGGTGCCGCAGATGCCGAGGATGTGGATATGCATTTCTTGCCCCATTTATACAACACCCTCTCCCCTTCCCCTCTCCCGCACGCGGGAGAGGGTGCCCGGCAGGGCGGGAGAGGGAAAGGTCTAAGCCCTAAAAATAAAATACACCGCACCCATTAAACACAGCGCCGCATACAGGTAATCCCACTTCAACGTCTGGTTCATATACAGTACTGCGAACGGAACGAACACTGACAGCGTGATGATCTCTTGCAATATTTTCAACTGTCCGAGGCTGAGTTCGGTGTAGCCGATGCGGTTGGCGGGAACCATAATCAGATACTCGAACAGCGCGATGCCCCAGCTCACCAGAGCCGCCACATACCAGGGCGCAGTCGCCAGATTCTTCAGATGCCCATACCACGCGAAAGTCATGAACAGGTTGGACACGGTGAGCATCAATGCCGTAACCAGCAGCGGGTGCGAGATCAGATTCATCGTTCGTTTTGCGACACGCAATAATTCTTCACAATAACTTGCCCGTTCGTGGTGAGGTATCGAACCACAACATGCCGAGTGTTCACCCTTCGACATCTGGGCGAACGGTTTACTTTACGCCCAGCAGTTCCACATCGAACACCAGCGTTGCATTCGGTGGGATCGCCCCTCCCGCACCGCGTGCGCCATAACCCATACTCGCAGGAATGGTCAGCGTGCGCTGCCCACCCACCTTCATGCCCTCGACACCTACATCCCATCCCTTGATCACGCGCCCACCTCCAAGTGGAAATACGAACGGCTCGTTGCGGTCGCGCGAGCTGTCGAATTTATTGCCGTGATGGTCTGGTGCAGTAACGTCATAGAGCCAGCCGGTGTAATGCACCGACACGCTCTTGCCGGCAGTGGCCAAATCACCCTCACCCAGTTTTACATCGGTCTTGATCAGTTCAGTCATGTTGCCAGTCTCCATTTTTGGTGCGGTTTGTTCAGAACACGCGGTGGTTGAAAAGATACTGGCAGCTAACAGCAGAGCCAGCGGTAAAAAACTGATGCGTTTCATTTTGTGTGTCCTTTGTAGTTGGTTGTTGTAGGGTGCAATAAGCGTAGCGCATTGCACCTTGATCTTGTTACATTCGGTGCAATGTCAGCGGGTTGTGGTATGAATTTTATACCAGCCAACTTCCACAATCCCAGCCCAGCAATTTTTCAAGGGCATGAATTTCAATCTTAAAAACCTCCTTCATATATGCGCGTTCTGCTTCAGGCATGCCTGTGTCGTAACTGCCTACATGCATTTTTTTGTACGACGTTTCGGGCATGTTCTTGATTTCGAGGAAATCGCAGACCTTATTCAATGAATCCTTCGTTGCATTTTGCAGATCTTCGCTTTTGAGGAAAAACATTTGTTGTACTGGGAAATATTGCAATATCCGCTGTATTTGTTCTGAATAGAATCCTCTGTCAACATACGAATAGACTCTATGTTGATTTGCAAGACTTTGCGATAGGGCTTTTTCCCGCAATAAGGCGTCGATGAACGGCAAGGATTCGGTCCTACGTTTGCTTTCCATATTCCACTGAGAATATGCACGTTCGATTGGGTTTCTCAGTATGAGTATCCACTTCATGGCGGGATTGTATTTACAGATTCTTTTCGGTGATGGCCGCCAATACATGTAAATCGGGGTGGCTTCACCAAGGATTTGATTCGGATTGTCTGGGGTGAAATTTGCGTGATAAAGCGAATAATTTACCTCTGTATTCTTGAAATAGGCTTCGTTGTCGAAAAAGTGAACCTCCTTTTTCTGGGCCATTTTTACTGAAGGATGCATTCTCAGATAAGCATCCAGTGCGGTGGTGCCACCCTTTTGCGTGCCGCCAATCAAAAATTGTACCTTGATGGGTCTCATGGGCTAATAACTCAATACCGGCGCCAACCACCGCTCGGCTTCTTCCAGCGTCCATCCCTTGCGCTTCGCATAATCCGCGACCTGATCCCTGTCTATCTTGCCGGTCGCGAAGTATTGCGCCTGCGGGTGAGAGAAGTAGAAGCCGCTGACCGCTGCGGTGGGCAGCATCGCGTAACTTTCGGTGATCGTGATGCCTGCATTGAGCGGTGCCTGAAGCAACTCGAACAATGGGCCTTTTTCGCTGTGTTCCGGGCAGGCAGGGTAGCCGGGCGCGGGGCGGATACCGCGATATTTTTCGGAGATCAGCGCGTCGTTGTCCAAGTTTTCGTCCGCCGCATAACCCCAGAATTCGCGGCGCACGCGCGCGTGCAGCAGTTCTGCAAAGGCCTCCGCTAGGCGGTCTGCCAGGGCTTTCAGCATGATCGCGCTGTAATCGTCGTGATGCTTCTCGAATTCCGCGACGCGCGCGTCGATGCCGATACCGGTGGTGACGGCGAATGCGCCGATGTAGTCCTTGATCCTTGATGATTTCGCCGCGATGTAGTCGGCCAGACAATAATTCAGAATGTCTGCCGGTTTTTTGGTCTGCTGGCGCAGGTTGTGCCAGGTCATCGCGACTTTTTTGCGCGACTCGTCGGTGTAGATTTCAATGTCATCACTGTTCACTGAGTTGGCGGGAAATAAGCCGAACACGGCATTCGCGGTGAGCCATTTCTCGTTGACGATTTTTTTCAGCATCGCTTGCGCATCGGCGAACAGCTTGCGCGCTTCGTTGCCCACCACTTCGTCTTGCAGAATTTTCGGATAACGTCCAGAGAGTTCCCATGCCTGGAAGAACGGGGTCCAGTCTATGTATTCGGCGATCTTGTCGAATGGGTAGGCTTCGAACTTGTATACGCCCAGCAGCCACGGCTTGGGTGGCGTGTAATTATTCCAGTCAGTCTTCACGCCATGCGCCCGCGCTTCCGCCAGCGTGACATATACCGCCTTGGCCTTCTTGTTTTCGTGCCGCTCGCGCGCCGCGATGTATTCCGTCTTGATGCCCGCGACGTATTCATCGCGCAGGGTATCGGAGAGCAAATTGCTGCACACTCCGACCGCGCGCGACGCATCGGTGACGTACACCGTCGGTCCGTCCAAATAGTTCGGTTCCACCTTCACTGCGGTATGCACCCGAGAAGTGGTTGCGCCGCCGATCAGCAGCGGTATCGTGAAGCCCTGGCGCTGCATCTCTTTTGCCACGTGTGCCATTTCTTCCAGCGAGGGCGTAATCAAGCCGGACAGGCCAATAATATCGGCGCTGGTTTCGCGAGCAGTATCGAGGATCTTCTGGCATGGCACCATCACACCCATGTTCACCACTTCGAAGTTGTTGCACTGCAACACAACGGTGACAATGTTTTTGCCAATGTCGTGCACATCGCCCTTCACCGTCGCCATCACGATCTTGCCCTTTGGCTTGTGGTCGCCGGAACGCAATTTTTCCGCCTCGATGTAAGGCACCAGATGCGCCACCGCCTGTTTCATCACGCGCGCGGATTTCACCACCTGCGGCAAGAACATCTTGCCCGCGCCGAACAGGTCGCCGACCACGTTCATCCCGACCATCAGCGGGCCCTCGATCACCTCGACCGGGAACTTCGCCTGCAGGCGGGCTTCCTCGGTGTCCTCGACGATGTAGTCGGTGATGCCGCGCACCAGCGCATGGGTGAGCCGTTCCTGCACCGCGCCCTTGCGCCATTCCAGATCCGCAACCTGTGCCTTGGCGCCGGTCTTCACCGTTTCGGCCATGCTAACCAGTTTCTCACCCGCGCCGGGATCGCGGTTCAGCACTACATCTTCAACAGCGTCGCGCAGTTCCCTGGGTATTTCCTCATACACGCCGAGCTGTCCGGCGTTTACGATGCCCATCGTCATGCCGGCCTTGATCGCGTGGTACAGGAACACGGTGTGGATCGCCTCGCGCACCGCGTCGTTGCCGCGGAACGAGAACGACACGTTGGACACGCCGCCGCTGATTTTGGCATACGGCAAATGGTTTTTGATCCAGGCAGTGGCCGCTATGAAATCCACCGCATAGTTGTTATGTTCCTCAATGCCGGTCGCGATCGCGAAGATGTTCGGATCGAAGATGATGTCTTCCGGCAGGAAGCCGACTTGATTTACCAGGATGTCATAACTGCGTTTGCAGATCTCGGTCTTGCGCTTGAAGGTATCCGCCTGGCCCTGTTCGTCGAACGCCATCACCACCGCCGCCGCGCCGTAGCGTCTGACCAGTTGGGCGTACTTGATGAACGGCGCCTCGCCTTCCTTGAGGCTGATGGAATTCACCACCGCCTTGCCTTGCACGCATTTCAGTCCGGCTTCGATCACCTCCCATTTGGACGAATCGATCATTAGCGGCACACGCGAGATGTCAGGCTCGGAAGCGAGCAGGTTGACGAATCGGGTCATCGCCGCCTGCGAATCCAGCATCGCCTCGTCCATGTTGATGTCGATGATTTGCGCGCCATTCTCGACCTGCTGGCGCGCCACGCTGACCGCCTCGGCGTAATCGCCGTTCAGGATCAGCCGCGCGAACATCTTCGAACCGGTGACGTTGGTGCGCTCGCCTACATTGACAAACAACGTGTCGTCGCCGATGTTGAACGGCTCCAGTCCTGATAAGCGCAGTCGGTGTTCGATGTCCGGAATGCGACGTGGCGGAACGTCCTTGAGCGCATCGGCAATCGCCTTGATATGCGCAGGCGTGGTGCCGCAACAGCCGCCGGCAATATTCAAGAATCCGCTGGTAGCGAATTCCTTCAACAGCCGGGCGGTTTTTTCGGGAAGTTCGTCGTAGCCTGTCTCAGACAAAGGATTGGGCAAGCCGGCGTTGGGATGCGCGCTGACATAACACGAGGCCACCCGCGACAATTCTTCCACATAGGGACGCATCAGCTCTGCGCCCAGCGCGCAGTTCAACCCGATGGATAACGGCTTGGCATGTGCCAGGGAATTCCAGAATGCCTCGGTAGTTTGTCCCGACAAGGTGCGCCCGGAGGCATCGGTGATGGTGCCGGAAATCATCAAGGGCACACGCACCTTGTGTTGTTCAAAATACTGTTCGATGGCGAACAGTGCGGCCTTGGCGTTGAGCGTGTCGAAAATGGTTTCAACCATCAGCAGGTCTGCGCCGCCGTCGAGCAGGCCGCGTATCGCTTCGGCGTAGCCGGCCACCAGATCATCAAAGCTGATATTGCGAAAACCCGGATCGTTCACGTCAGGCGAGATGGACGCGGTCTTTGTGGTCGGCCCCAGCACGCCTGCAACGAAGCGCGGTTTGTTCGGTATCTTTGCCACGAATTCATCGCACACCCCGCGCGCCAATTTCGCACCGGCAAGATTCAGCTCGTAAGCCAGCGCTACCATGTCGTAATCGTCCAGCGATGCCGCTGTGGAATTGAACGTGCAGGTCTCGATGATGTCCGCACCCGCAGCGAGATATTCCGCGTGGATGTCACGGATGATGTGCGGCTGGGTCAGCAGCAGTAGGTCGTTGTTGCCTTTTAAGTCGACCGGATGGCCTGCAAAGGTTTTGCGCTCACCACTGTACTCGCCATATAACTCCGTACCGCGATAGTGTGCCTCGGTCAGCTTGTAGCGTTGAATCATGGTGCCCATCGCACCGTCCAGAATCAGGATGCGCTGCTGAAGGCGCTGTTCAATTGGGTGGGGCGTGCGGTTCATGGGATGCTGACTTAAAAATGAAAGAGGATTTTATCATGAGGAAGCGCAAGCCCCTTCAGTCCCCCTTGTCTGGGGAAAGTTGGGAGGGGCTCGTTACAGGTTCAGCCGCCGATACTGCACCGCCTCGGCGATATGCCGGGTGGCGATGTCATTGAGCCCCTCAAGATCGGCGATGGTGCGCGCAACTTTGAGCACACGGTGATACGCGCGAGCCGAGAGGTTGAGGCGGCTGATGGCCAGTTGCAGCAGCGCGACACCTTGTTCGTCGGGTGCGCATAGCGCATCAATTTCGGTCACTGTAAGTAGCGCGTTGGCCTTGTTCTGGCGCGCGAGTTGCCGTTGCCGTGCGATCTCGACGCGTGCCTGCAGGTCAACACTGGATTCGCCTTCCGCCTTGTTGAGCAAATCATCCTGCGGTACGGCGGGGACCTCAATCTGGATGTCGATGCGATCCAGCAACGGGCCGGAAATCTTGCTGCGGTAACGTGAAATCTGGTCGGGAGTGCAGCGGCACTTACCATTGTAGTGGCCGTGATAACCGCACGGACACGGGTTCATTGCGGCGATCAACTGAAACCTGGCAGGGAAATCGGCACGTCGTGCGGCACGCGAGATAGTAATGCGCCCTGATTCAAGGGGGCCTCGCAACACTTCCAGCACCCTGCGCTCGAATTCCGGCAACTCATCGAGAAACAGCACGCCGTGCAGCGCCATTGAGATCTCGCCGGGACGCGGATTGTTTCCGCCACCGACCAGCGCGACACCGGATGCAGTATGGTGTGGGGCACGATAAGGGCGCGTCTTCCATTTTGTCACATCGAAGCTGCCATCCAGCGATTGTACGGCTGCGCTCTGTAGAGCTTCGGCCTCAGTCATTTGTGGCAGGATGCCGGGGAAACGTGCCGCCAGCATGGATTTGCCGGTTCCGGGCGGACCCATCATCAGTATACTGTGGCCTCCGGCGGCAGCGATTTCCAGTGCGCGTTTGACTTGCGTCTGTCCTTTTACTTCGCGCATATCCGGATAGTGCGGATGTATGGTTTGCGGCTGGCTGATGTAGGGCGCGATATTTGATTTGCCCGCGAGATGTGCCGCCACCTGCAACAGTGTTTGAGCTGGATACACAACGGCATCCTCCACCAGCGCCGCTTCGGCTGCATTGCTTTGCGGCAGGATGAAAGCACGTCCGCTGTTCACGGCGTGATAGGTCATCGCCAACGCGCCGCGTATCGGACGCAGTTCGCCAGTCAGCGCGAGTTCTCCGGCGTATTCATAGTCTGCAAGCTTGTCAGAGGGAATTTGTCCGGTTGCGGCAAGAATTCCAAGTGCAATGGGCAAATCGAATCGTCCGCTTTCCTTGGGTAGATCGGCGGGGGCAAGGTTGACCGTAATGCGCCGTGCGGGAAAATCGAACTGGCAATTCTGCAGTGCGGCACGCACGCGGTCTTTGCTTTCCTTGACTTCGGTTTCCGGCAAACCCACGATGGTGAAGTTGGGCAAACCGTTAGCGAGGTGCACCTCGACGGTCACCAACGCCGCTTCCATGCCGGATAGTGCGCGGCTATAAAGAACCGCGAGACTCATAAACTCGTCATTCCCGCGCAAGCGGGAATCCAGATAGTTGAAATAGCTCCGCGTAGCGGAACAACATTTGGTTTTGCCCGCTTCGCGGCATCTTTGTCTCGCTGGATTCCCGCTTGCGCGGGAATGACGGAATTAAAATAATTTTTTTGTAACATCGAAATTACTTGCGTTGTGTTTCCATCTCCGCGACCCGCGCTTCCAACGCAGCCAGTTTCTCACGGGTGCGTGCCAGCACTTGCGCTTGTACATCGAACTCCTCACGCGTCACCAAGTCAAGCTTGGCAAATCCTTGCGTGAGCAGGGCACGCATATTTTTTTCGATGTCCTTGGCAGGACTGCTGTTAGCCGCCGCGCTTAACTTGGCGGATAGTTCCTCAAAAAATTTCCCGTTTAACATGACGACACCCCAGTGATATGCAATGCCTGCGAGTGTAACAAAATTCACCCGGCCGGATGGATGCACCCAAGCGGTGCGCAAGCCCATCCGTGCGCTTGCAATTGGTGCGCAGATTGTCCGTGGTGATCGGGCTATGTATTTAATCCGTTGTTTAAAAAGTAAAAATAACTTTGGCACGGATGCTGCTGTTAAAAGCATGCGGATTCATTTACCCCCGCTTGTTAACTTAACCATAAAGGAAGACATCATGAAGAAAAGCAATTTGTTGAATACTTTGATCCTGGCTGCACTGGCAGTCCCTGGCATGGCGATGGCAGCGGATGTGGAAACTGCCGAGCATAAAGAAGGTAAACACGTTATTCCCGAATCTGCACATACTGTTACCGCAAACGTCGGTTTTGTTTCCAACTATTTGTATCGCGGCCTTTCGCAAACCGGTGGCAAGCCGGCCATACAGGGCGGTTTCGATTATGCGCGCACCAGCGGCTTTTACGCTGGCGTGTGGGGTTCGAATGTAAGCTGGGTGGCGGCCAGCAGCGCCAGCCTGGAACTGGATACTTACTTCGGTTTCAAAAATAGTTTTGCCGAAGACCTCAGCTATGACGTCGGTTTCCTGCGTTACAACTATCCCGGTGTGTATGCTTCTGGCGCGACCAAGGCTGATACCAACGAAATTTATGGTGCGATCAGCTGGAAATGGCTGACGGCCAAATACTCCCGTAGTCTGGGCGATACTTTTGCTACGGCTAACGCCAGCGGCACCAGTTATATCGACCTGAGCGCAAGCTACCCCATCCCGGATATGGGCGTTACTCTGGGCGCACACTATGGCAAGCAAACCTTTAAAGGATCAACTGCGGGTGTAAGTAACGATAAATTTACTTATAGCGATTACAAGCTGAGTGCGTCCAAAGACTTCGGCGGCTACGTAGTGGGACTTGCTTACAGCTCAACCAATACCAAAAAAGGTCTTGGAGAAGCTTGGAACATTACGCCACTGGCAGATGGCTCCAACATCGATTTAGGCAAGTCCGCAGCAGTGTTGTCTATAGCACACTCGTTTTAATTAACCCCGGGCGGGACGAGTCCCGCCCCTAATCAGGAGAATGCTATGAAGATGGTCGTCGCTATCATCAAGCCGTTCAAGCTCGACGAGGTGCG
The DNA here is from genome assembly GCA_049298895.1 of Gallionella sp. Classification (GTDB taxonomy): domain Bacteria; phylum Pseudomonadota; class Gammaproteobacteria; order Burkholderiales; family Gallionellaceae; genus Gallionella. The sequence goes on along the minus strand of JBAQWL010000045.1, from coordinate 1,981 downwards.
TGAAGCCCTTTCCGCCATAGGCGTGCAAGGCATCACCGTCACCGAAGTCAAAGGCTTTGGCCGGCAAAAGGGACACACCGAGCTGTATCGCGGTGCGGAATATGTGGTGGACTTTCTGCCCAAAGTGAAACTGGAAGCCGCGGTCAAAAGCGACATGCTCGATCAGGTGTTGGAGGCGATCCAAAAGGCAGCCAATACCGGCAAGATCGGCGACGGCAAGATATTTGTTTCCGACCTTGAACAAGTCATCCGTATCCGCACCGGTGAATCCGGCGCGGATGCGTTGTAAGGAGAGCCCAAATGCAAAAATTACTCGTACTCTTTACTTTGGTGGCGGTGCTGTTTGGTCTATCCGCGCCTGTCTATGCTGATGATGCTGCACCGGCAGCTGCCGTCGTTACTGCGGTCGCTGAAACTGCCGCTCCCGCCGCTGCTCCAGTAGCCGCTCCGGCTCCCGTGCCCAACAAGGGTGACACCGCATGGATGCTGGTAGCGACCTTGCTGGTCATCATGATGTCCATCCCCGGCCTGGCCCTGTTCTATGGCGGGCTGGTGCGCAGCAAAAACATGCTGTCGGTGTTGATGCAGGTGTTCGCTATCTTCGCGATGATCACCGTGCTGTGGGCTGTTTACGGCTACTCGCTGGCCTTCACTGCAGGCAACGCGTTCATCGGCGGCTTTGACCGGCTGTTCCTGAACGGCATCTTCGATCCGGTGACAAACAGCGTCGCCAATGCCGCAACTTTCAGCAAAGGTGTCGTGATCCCCGAGTTCGTGTTTGTCGCCTTCCAGGCCACCTTCGCCGCCATCACCGTGGCGCTGGTCGTGGGTGCGTTCGCAGAGCGTATGAAGTTTTCCGCTGTGCTGCTGTTCTCGGCGCTGTGGTTCACCTTCGCATACCTGCCGATCGCGCACATGGTGTGGTTCTGGATGGGTCCGGATGCCTACACCGACCAGGCCGCGGCTGATGCTGCAACGGCTGCAGCAGGTTGGCTGTTCCAGAAAGGCGTGCTGGATTTTGCCGGCGGAACCGTGGTGCACATCAATGCCGCCGTTGCGGGACTGGTGGGCGCATTCGTGATCGGCAAGCGTATCGGCTACGGCAAGGAACCGATGGCGCCGCATAATCTGGCCATGACCATGATCGGCGCTTCGCTGCTGTGGGTGGGCTGGTTCGGCTTCAACGCGGGTTCCGCGCTGGAAGCGGGCGGTACTGCTACGCTGGCCTTCATCAACACGCTCAATGCAACAGCTGCAGCTGCACTGACCTGGACTTTGGCCGAATGGATGTTGAAGGGCAAGCCTTCGATGTTGGGCGCGCTTTCCGGTGCGGTAGCCGGACTGGTTGCCATCACTCCGGCTTGCGGTTGGGTCGGCGTGGGCGGTGGCCTGGCGATCGGTGCGCTGGCTGGCGTGGCCTGTTTCTGGGGTGTTACCGGGCTTAAAAAGCTGTTGGGTGCGGATGATGCGCTCGACGTGTTCGGCATACACGGCATCGGCGGTATCCTGGGTGCGTTGCTCACCGGTGTGTTCAACACCTGGAACATGGGCGGCACCGGCATCGTCGATTACGTGAACAACACGATCGCCAACACCACCATCAGCGGACAAGTGTGGATACAGGCGCAGGGCGTGCTGACCACCCTGATCTGGTCCGGAGTGGTAGCGTTCGTCTGCTACAAGGTCGTCGATCTGACCATCGGTCTGCGCGTACCGGAAGAAGCGGAACGCGAAGGTCTGGATACCACGAGTCACGGAGAACGCGCTTACAGCGTCTAAACCCTTTCCTCTCGGAGCTCCGGCTCCTATTCAAGGGCACTTTGCGGTGCCCTTTTTTTATTGAGCGAGACCCGATTTTATGGACGGGCAAGTTGATGTTAGTTTATCAACTTGTTAGGAGAATCCATGAAACGTATTCCGCGTCGTATTTTTACAGAAGAATTCAAGCTTGAAGCAATTAAGTTGATCACACAGCAAGGTC
>JBAQWL010000044.1:0-3669 GCA_049298895.1 Gallionella sp. | reverse complement strand
CCTTGAGGTTTTCCATGATAGCTTCACGATCCGCACCCATGCTGGATTCAAGCACAGCACGGCGGGAAACCACCACGTTATTGCGCTTGCGATCCAACTTGATGACCTTGAGTTCCATAGTCTTGTTTTCAAAAGGTGTGGTGTCCTTGACTGGACGGATGTCCACCAGCGAACCCGGCAAGAATGCGCGGATACCGTTGACCATCGCGGTCAGGCCACCCTTGACCTTGCCGCTGACGTAACCTTCCACAATTCGGCCTTCTTCCATGGCCAGCTCCAGATCGTGCCATGCAGCCAAGCGCTTGGCCTTTTCACGCGACAGCTTGGTTTCACCATAGCCGTTTTCCAGTGCTTCGATCGCGACGGTGACAAAATCACCTGCCGCGACTTCCAATTCACCTTTGGCGTCGAAAAATTCCTCGATCGCAATCAAACTTTCGGACTTCAGTCCGGCATTTACCACCACCATGTTGTGATCGACACGCACCACTTGTGCGGTGATCAATTCGCCGGCGCGCATTTCCTTGCGTGTCAGGCTTTCTTCAAACATTGCGGCGAAACTATCTGGATTTGATACTGCTTCTGCGGTTGCTGTTGCGTTCATCGGATATACCTAAAGATAAAAACCTGCCCTAAACTAAAATCACGGCAGAAGGTTGGTTAAAGTTCCCATCAGACGGAGAGCCATATGGGGCCTAATTCTAGTTGCTTATCGCCGAGTAGCGAGTCAATATTTCCTGTACCGCCTGCTCGATATTCAGAGCTGTGGTGTCCAGCAGACTTGCTCCATGCGCCTGTTGCAGTGGAGATGCGTTGCGTTGAGTATCTCGCTCGTCGCGCACACGTATATCCAGCAAAAGGGCGGCGATATTAGCACCGATTCCTTTTTCCATCAACTGCTTATAACGCCGCTCGGCGCGCGCCTCGGCACTGGCGGTCAGAAATATCTTCAATACCGCATCAGGGAACACCACCGAGCCCATATCGCGGCCATCCGCCACCAACCCGGGCGCGCGGCGGAAAGCATGCTGTTTGGCGAGCAGCGCTGCGCGCACCTTGGGAAAGGACGCCACCTTGGAAGCTGCGGCCGCGCATAGTTCTCCGCGCAACTCATCGCCGATTAGAGCGCAGTCCAGCCATATCCGCTCGCCCTCGAAACGTATCTCGATGTGCTCCGCCAATGCCGCCAGGCCAGATTCATCGGTCAGCAAAACCTCATCACGCTGGGCAGCCAACGCCAGCAGGCGATACAAAGCGCCACTATCCAGATAGTGAAAGCCGAGCTTGGCCGCGACCAACTGTGCCACCGTACCCTTGCCTGACGCCGAAGGCCCGTCGATCGCAATCACCGGCACGGCCTGCACCACATCGTGCAGTAGCGTGAAATAATTTGGGAAAGTCTTGGCGACACAGCGCGGATCATTGATACGTATTCCTTCTGCACCAAAAGCGGCAAGCGAGAAACACATCGCCATGCGGTGATCGTTATAGGTGTCTATGCCTGAGGCGGAATTGTGGATCGAGGATCGGGGAGAGCCCAGCGAAGAGTCAAGGAGACCTGAGCGAGTAGTGGAGAATAGCGAAAAGCTCAGCCATGAGGCGATAATAGATGCCAAACCGGGGACGCCAGTTTTACCTACCACTGTTTTCGGGGGTGTGATGCAAATAAAGTCCCCTCCCTCCTCAACCGTTGCCCCGACTTTGCGCAACTCGGTCGCCATCGCTGCGATACGGTCGGTTTCCTTGACGCGCCAGCTGGCGATGTTGCGTAGCGTGGTCGTGCCCTCGGCAAACAATGCGACCACCGCCAGTGTCATCGCCGCATCGGGGATATGGTTGCAGTCCAGTTCGATCGCCTTGAGTTTCCCGGACTGAGGCGCACACGCCTCTATCCAGCTCTCACCCATTTCGATCTGCGCACCCATCAACGCCAGCGCATCGGCGAAGTGCACGTCACCCTGTATGCTGCCTCTGCCCACGCCTTCGATGCGCAGCGGGCCTCCGCCGATCGCACCCGCCGCAAGAAAGTACGAGGCCGATGACGCATCGCCCTCCACATAGATCACGCCAGGCGACACATAACGACTGCCCGCCGCTACTGTGAAACAGCGCCAGCCATCGCGCTGCCCCCCCGACACGTTAGCCGTTAGGCCCGATTGCGGGAGGGGGGGCAATGCGGCGTGTCCCGCACCAGAATGCTCCGCATCACCGTCTCCACGCCGCACAATCACACCGAAGCGCGCCATCATTTCCAATGTGATTTCGATATAAGGTTTGGAGATCAACTCGCCGACCACATCCACCGTGACCTCGCTATTTAACAGCGGCAAGGCCATCATCAATGCGGTGAGGAACTGGCTGGACACGTCGCCACGCACGCTGACACGGCCCACTCCTGTCAGTGTCGCCGGATGGATCTGCAGCGGCGGAAAACCTTCATTGTCCAGGTATTCGATGTCCGCACCGAGTTCGCGCAACGCATCCACCAGATCGCCTATCGGCCGCTCGTGCATGCGCGCCGTACCGGACAGCTTGTAGTCTCCGCCTGACAACGCCAGCGCCGCTGTCAGCGGACGAAACGCAGTTCCGGCATTGCCCAAAAATAATTCCGCCTGTTTGACCGGAAAATTCCCGCCGCATCCGGTCACACGGAACACATGCGACTCCAGTTGCTCCACAACTACACCCAGTGTGCGCAAACCGTCCAGCATGCGCTCGGTATCGTCCGACAACAACACATCGCGTATCTCGGTCGTGCCCTGCACCATGGCCGAGAGCAACAGAATGCGGTTGGAGATGCTCTTCGAACCGGGCAGCGTGATCGTGCCGCGCGCACTGAGCAAGGGAGGAAGGTCAATGAAATTTTCGGATGTCATTGCGATTGAATTGCATGGCAGATTTGCAAGGGTGAGATGATACCGCAAAGGAAAGACGAGTGAAGGCGCTCAACTCATCTGCCTCGTTTTCGTCCACCGCCCAGATCGAATACAAATCGATAACGAAATAAATAGCGAGGGATTTTATAGCGAAAACTCAAGCCTAACTTCGCACTCTATTTTTCTGGCGGGTTATTACTTCCAAATAGAACCGCGCTGCGCGGAGCTTTGGATTTATTTGCAGCGCAGTACTGAAGTGCTGCTGCGCACCATCGACATTTCCTCGATATAGCAATACACGACCATATTGGACATGCGCCTGCGTGTCATCAGGTTTCGTCGCGAGAGTCCGCTCCAGCACGCGTTGTAGATAATCCAGCAGCGGCGCTTTGTCGATAGTGGGTAAAGTGTTTCGGTCGCGCCGAACCAGCACCACGGAAAGTTTATCCACGTAGACCAAATCCCATTGCTCATCCATCAGCAAATAAAGCGACACCTCAGGAATGCTGTTGAGCAAGGGAGTAATGATATAAAACACCACGCTATTCACGCCATACTTTTCGAATACTGCCCGGTAATGTCCGCCACGCGCCGTCTGGTAGGCATGATGCGCATCAAAATCCAGGGAACGCGGATCGATAAATACTCGATATTCCGGCGTGAGCCGCCACCCAAGATAGCCGCCGTATTCATAGGCATTAAACAGAGGTGGGGGAGGACGCTGGGCAAGCACGAACTCAGCCGCACGCTCAGGCACATAGGTGGTTTCCACAGCGCCCAACTTCCATGCACC
>JBAQWL010000043.1:0-10966 GCA_049298895.1 Gallionella sp. | reverse complement strand
GTCTGGTACTAGCCGATAAGGCTGATTATGCACGCGGTTTTCGATGTCGGCGACACGGTCACTGGTGATAGGATGGGTACGCAGGTAAGTCGGGGCATTGCTTTCGAGCAGCCTAGTGCCCCTTTGTAGTCGGCCTAGAAATTCTGGCATTGCGTGGCTGTTGAAATTTGATTTTTGCAGTATCTCAAGGCCGATGCGATCTGCTTCCTGCTCATGCGCGCGAGTGAAATTTAGTTGTTTTTGAATTGCACGAGCTTGCACGCCGACAATCACTGCTTCTGTCGCTTGCGGGTTGGTGCGCGCAGCGAGTATGGCGATGGCGAGGGCAGCCATTGTGGCCAGGCTGTCTCCCTGTTGTCCGGCTATCATGCGTGCCAGATGATGTTGGGTGACGTGAGCAATTTCGTGGCTAAGCACGGATGCCAATTCCGACTCACTTTGAGTAGTCAGCAGTAGCCCACTGTTCACGCCAATATAACCCCCGGGCATCGCAAACGCGTTGATGCTGTAATCATTTATGGCAAAAAATTCGAAGCCCAAAGTGGGTTCAGTGCTGTTTTCAACCAGCTTGTAGCCAAGTTGATTGAGGTAGTCGTTGATCTCGGCATCGTCCAGGAATTGCTGGCTGGCGAGAATCTGCAGCATACTTTGCTGCCCGATCTGGCGTTCCTGCAGCGGGGTCAGTACGGTTTGCGAGATATCTCCTAGATCCGGCAATCCCTCGCTCACAGCGTTGGGAGACAAACACAGTAACAGTGCCAAGGCCAGTCCGGTGCCGGGATAAGCGCCTTTCATATTTTTCATGATTGATATGATAGTTGTTTTTGCAGCCAGTTCACACTTAAGTTCACCCTGAAGCGCTTCCGTATAGACATCGCGCCGCAAAATGCGCAGAATCGGGATGTTTCTAAATCTTGCAATCAAAAAATGAACAAAATCGGAAAATATGAAATCGTACGTGAGCTTGGCAGCGGGGCAACCAGTACAGTTTATCTGGCTACCGACGAGTTTAACAAGCAAGAGGTGGCTATCAAATTGTTCGATTTGAAGATACTGCGAGATCCGAATCGTGAAAAAGTTTATCGTAAGCTGTTGATGACGGAAGTCTCTCTGGCCGGAAAATTATCCCATCCTCATATTGTGAAAACCCTTGATGCCGTGATGGAGGGGGATGAAAACTATATGGTGATGGAATTTGTTGAGGGCAATACGCTCGAAATGTACGGAGAAGTAGACAATCTGCTACCTATCAGCACAATCGCTGAAATTACCTATAAGTGCTGTAAGGCGCTCGAGTATGCTCAGCGTCAGGGCGTGATCCATCGCGACATCAAGCCAGCTAATATTCTTCTGCAGGGTGAAACTGATATCAAGATTTTCGACTTTGGTGCCGCCGCGCTGCAGACTGATCAAAGCACACAGGTGTCCGGGGTGGGTTCGCCAGCTTATATGTCACCCGAACAGGTCAAGGAACAGAAGTTAACTCATCAGACGGATATATATTCGCTGGGAGTAATGATGTACAAATTGCTTACAGGGAAACTTCCGTTTGATGCAAGCAATAACTACAGTATGATTTACCACATCATCAATATCGAGCCCCCGCCGCCCAGTTCGTTTAGACCGGAAATGCCAGCAGCGCTGGATCAGATAGTGCGCCGTGCGATGGAGAAAGATACGGCAAAGCGCTATCAGTCCTGGGAGGAATTTTCTCGTGATTTGGTAGGATTTTTCGGCGATGTTGCTCCGTCCCAGAAAGAGATATTCGATACTGAAAAATTCGATACCTTGCGCAGTTTGGCATTCTTCAAAAATTTCAGCGATGTTGAGCTTTGGGAGGTGTTGCGCACCAGTGAATGGCGCAAGGTTCCCGAGGGCGAATACATACTCCACGATGGGGATAGCGGACATCTTTTTTACATCCTTGCGAAAGGTACCGTGCGCGTGCTCAAGCAGGGCAGGCTGCTGAGTCTGCTGCATCGCGGTGACTGTTTTGGTGAAATGGCCCACCTTTTGGAACGTGATTTCAAACGCAGCACAGACGTGATTGCTAAGAATGATGTAGTGCTGATAGAAATCAACCCGGAAGTATTTGCGCATGCTACGACAGGATGTCGTTTCCAGTTTAGCGAAGCGTTCCTGCGTATGCTGGTGAAACGGCTATCGGTGGCAAACACCCGTGTCTCGTTATTGCTGGCGGATAAAATTCAAACTGAACAGGAGTAAGGGGATGACAAGCATCGGAAATAACTGCGTTTTCAAAAATATCACCGTCTCAGAACTTCAGACCATGTTGCAGCAGGATAGCCTGCGATTATTTGATGTGCGCACCGCAACAAAAATAGCTCAGGGAAAAATTCCGAAGGGTGAATCTTTGCCATTACATTTATTGCCGTTGCGTTTGAACATGATGGACAAGAACGCCACCACCTTTTTATATTGCCAGATGGGTGGGCGTTCCGGACAAGCCACCGCATTCGCGTCCGCAAATGAATTCGTCGAAGTGTATAACCTGCAGGGCGGCATCACCGCGTGGAAGCATGCCGGCTTCCCGATTTCTTCATGATGGAATTTGATGTTGAATTGAATGCCCGCCAGCTGGCTTGTCCGTTACCCATTTTGCGCGCAAAAAAAACTTTATCACAAATGGCCAGTGGTCAGGTGCTCAAAATTGTTGCGACTGACAAGGGTTCACCTTTAGACTTTGCAGTGTTTTGCGACAATACGGGTAATGAATTATTGTCATCAGTAGAGCAAGGAGCCGAGTTTATTTTTTTGATTCGTCGTCGTTAGCAACGTTGAACCCCTTCCGGCCTCCCCCTTGGTTATAGCCAAGTTGCTCGCGATAACAAGGGGGAGGCCGGAAGTTAGTTGTTAACCCAGCTTGCCGCGCTGTGCTTGCAGTTGCGATATCGTCGCGCTGAACTCTTCCATGCGCTTGCGCTCTTGCTCCACCACTTGCACCGGGGCACGTTCGACGAAGCTGGCATTCCCCAGCTTGCCTTGAGCCTTGACGATTTCTCCCGACAAGCGAGCTATCTCCTTGTCCAGACGTTCGCGTTCGGCGGCAGCGTCAATTTCAATATTCAGCATCATGCTAAATTTCTCATTGATTGCGACAGGCGCGCCGGTGTCCGGCAATTTATCCAGAACTCTAACTTCACTATGCTTGCCTAGAGCTTGGATGTAGGGAATGTAGGGAATGATGATAGGTATGATGGCGGCGCCTGCACTTACGCTCAATGATACTTTCAGCGCAGGTGATACGTTCATTTCGCTACGCAGCTTGCGGCTGGCAGTGATCATTTCCTGCAATAGTACGCTTCGTTCGGTCACGGAATGGTCAATTTTGCTTGCATCCGTTTTTGGATAAGGTTGCAACATAATACTTTCGCCCTTCTTCCCCGCCAGTGGCGCGACGCTTTGCCACAATTCCTCGGTGATGAATGGAATGATCGGGTGCGCCAAGCGCAATATGGTCTCCAGCACGCGCACCAAAGTTCGTCGAGTAGCGCGTTGCAAGGCTTCGTTGCCGTTGGCGAGCTGTACCTTGGCCAGTTCCACATACCAGTCGCAATATGCACTCCACACCAGTTCGTACACAGTGCGCGCGGCCATGTCGAAGCGGTAATCAGCAAAGTATTGCTCCATTTCCGCTTCAGCCTGTTGCAGCAGACTAATTATTCGTTTGTCAGGCTCTGAGAATTCCAGAGGCAGCGATTCATCCAGTCCGACATCCTTGCCGTTGCAATTCATCAGTACGAAGCGAGTGGCGTTCCACAGCTTGTTGCAGAAGTTGCGATAGCCTTCGCAGCGCTGCATGTCGAACTTGATGTCGCGTCCCGGCGAAGCCAGCGATGCGAAGGTGAACCTTAAAGCATCGGTGCCGAATGCAGGAATGCCATCCGGGAACTCCTTGCGGGTGCGTTTCTCGATCTGTTCAGCTTGCTTCGGGTTCATTAGCCCAGTGGTGCGTTTCTTTACCAGATCGTCGAGGGAGATGCCGTCGATCAGGTCGATCGGGTCGAGCACGTTGCCCTTGGACTTGGACATCTTCTGGCCTTCCGCGTCGCGAATCAGGCCATGCACGTACACATCCCTGAACGGGATCTTGCCGGTGATGTGCTTGGTCATCATCACCATACGAGCTACCCAGAAGAAGATGATGTCGAAGCCGGTGACCAACACTGAAGACGGTAAATACCTATCCAATGCTGGATTGGATTTCGCGGGATACTCCGGTGTCCAGTCCAGCGTGGAGAACGGCCACAGTGCGGACGAAAACCAGGTGTCCAGCACGTCGTCGTCGCGTTTTAACTTGCCGGTGTAGCCATCTTTTGCCGCGAGTTGTTTCGCTTCGGCTTCGTCGTGAGCGACAAAGAAGCGGCCATCGTCGCTGTACCACGCGGGAATCTGATGCCCCCACCACAATTGTCGCGAGATGCACCAGTCCTGGATGTTGTTCAACCACTGGTTGTAGGTGTTCACCCAGTTATCCGGGTGAAACTTGATCTCGCTGCTTGCAACGCATTCTAAAGCGGGCTTTGTAATTGCAGTAAGTCCCCCAGGGCCGGGCTTCCCATCTCGACGTTTAATCTCTGTGAGGTCAACGAACCACTGGTCGGTGAGCATCGGCTCGATCACCGCATGGGTGCGGTCACCACGCGGCACTTTCAATTTGTGCTTCTCTGTTTTCTCAAGCAGCCCAGTTTCTTCAAGATCGGCAACGATTTGCTTGCGGGCAATAAAGCGATCGAGACCGTGATATGCCGTAGGTATTAAATCTACAGTTGGAGATTCAGATAAGTCAGAATCAGCAAAACGTATGCCATCTTTGCTGGCTGTATGCCCCCATGAAAAATCATCAAATTCAGTCTTCTTTATTTTTCCATCGAGAGTGAGTACATTTATTTGAGGCAATTTATGCCGCTGCCCCACCGCATAGTCGTTGAAGTCGTGCGCGGGAGTGACCTTGACGCAGCCTGTGCCGAATTCCTTGTCCACGTATTCGTCGGCGATGATCGGGATGTCGCGCCCGCATAGCGGCAAATTCACTTTCCTGCCGATTAGATGTTTATAGCGTTCATCTTGTGGATGCACCATCACCGCGACGTCGCCGAGCATTGTCTCCGGGCGGGTGGTGGCGACGGTAAGGTGAGTGAGTCCACTCACACTATCCTTCTCGACCAGCGGATAGCGGATGTGCCACATGAAGCCATCCTCCTCTTCCTGCACCACTTCCAGATCGGACACTGCGGTGTGCAGTTTGGGATCCCAGTTCACCAGCCGTTTGCCGCGATAGATCAGGCCTTCGTTGTACAGTCGCACAAAAGTTTCTGTGACCGAACGCGACAATCCTTCGTCCATCGTGAAGCGCTCGCGCGACCAGTCCGGCGAGGTGCCGAGGCGGCGCATTTGCTTGGTAATGGTGTCGCCGGAAAATTTCTTCCACTCCCAGACTTTTTCGATGAATGCTTCCCGACCCAAATCGTGGCGCGTGATGCCTTGTGCATCGAGCTGCCGCTCTACGACGATTTGGGTTGCGATACCCGCGTGATCGGTGCCCGGTTGCCACAGCGTATTGTCGCCGGACATGCGGTGGTAGCGGGTGAGCGCGTCCATCAAGGTCTGGTTAAAGCCGTGCCCCATGTGCAAGGTGCCGGTCACATTTGGCGGCGGTAACAGGATGCAGAAATTGTCTGACTTATTCAGGTCTGGCGGGTGCCCGGACAAAAGTTTTCCGTCTCCGGCTTTGAAATAGCCGGATTCTTCCCACTGGGGATACCAGTGTGCTTCGATGTGTTTTGGGTCAAAACTTTTTGCGAGTTCCATTGTGGTCTTTAGGTGCGGGCGTGTCGCGATGGAAAGGGCGAGATTATACAGGCTTAGATGCGGCAAGCAGGGTGCAGCGTAGTATGCTTAGCGAAGTTCTTGTAAGACTTTGCGTATGAGTGCGGGCAGATGGGCACGCACTTGCTGCATGGCCGATTGCCAGTCTGATTCGGGAGATGAGTTGATCGCATCAAGCAGCGTTACTTCAATTTTGGGTAGCAATTGTTCTGCTAATTGATGGCATTGCGCGTCGGTAAGTAGCAATGCATGTGCCGTGGTAGTGAGAGGTTCTTCGACTGTTTCCATCAGTATCGGCAAGTCGAGTGGCGTACCATCTGCGGTTTCGGTCAGGATGGGCAGTGATTCTGGAAAGATGTCGCGTGGCATGGATTAAGCCTTTCGGTGCAGGTCAAAATGGCGCAGCTCGTAGCCGCGGTCACGGTAAAATCCGTAACGCTCGCGCCCCAGCTTGGCATCTTCCACATCTTGGTTGACGATCTCGATGACGCGCTCAAATCGGCTGAAGAAATTCACACACTCATTATGAAGACTGATGAGTAATTCGAAGTGCGGGAATACATCATCGTGTCCGATAACTACAGGCATCGTCGCAGCATCCGCTTCGTGGCTGTGGCAGTGCGGTATGAAGGCGGTAGCGGGAAAGTGCCAAAGCAACTTGTCCAACTTGCTGGTAGAGGTCTCGTCCGGCGCGTGTAGCAACACGCGCAGGCCGTTTTGCATTGCCTTGTGGCTCAACTGACAAGCAGTTTTGAATTTGTCCTCGCTGCCAGTATAGAAATCTACCCTGGTCACTTTGATCCCGCACGATTGATGAGGTATTGCGTGAGTAATGGCACTGGACGTCCCGTTGCACCTTTTTCTTTACCGGATTTCCATGCGGTGCCAGCAATGTCCAGGTGCGCCCAACGATAGTCCTTGGTGAAGCGAGACAGGAAGCATGCGGCGGTGATGGTCCCGCCAGCACGTCCGCCGATGTTTTGCATATCAGCGAAGTTGCTATCCAGCAACGGTTGGTAATCATCCCACAACGGCATTTGCCAAGCGCGGTCGTGCGCTTGTTCGCCCGCAGCCAGCAGATCTTTCGCGAGTGTTTCTTCATTGCAGAACAAGCCGCTGGCCACATGACCTAGAGCGATGACACAGGCCCCGGTGAGTGTAGCGATGTCGATCACAGTGTCCGGCTTGAACTTGGCGGAATAAGTCAACGCGTCACACAGAATGAGGCGGCCTTCGGCATCGGTGTTGAGTATTTCTATGGTCTGTCCAGACATGCTGGTGACGATGTCACCAGGTTTTGTGGCCTTACTGCCGGGCATGTTTTCGCAACTTGGGATCACGCCGACCACGTTGAGCTTTAAACCCATACCGGCGATGGCACGCATGGTGCCAAGTACACTGGCCGCGCCGCACATGTCATACTTCATCTCATCCATCTCAGCACCCGGCTTGAGCGAAATACCACCAGAATCGAAGGTAATGCCTTTGCCAACCAGCACGATGGGCTTCTGCTTTTTGTCAGTGCCGTAATATTCCAGCGTAATCAGCTTGGCTGGTTGTGCGCTGCCGCGGGTGACAGAAAGAAAAGAGCCCATACCCAGCTTCTGCATGTCTTTTTCTTCCAACACGGTGGTCTTGATAGCTTTGTGCTTCTTGCCTAGCGCTAGCGCTTGAGTGGCGAGGTATGCTGGCGTGCAGACGTTGCCGGGCAGATTGCCCAGCGTCTTGGCGAGATCCACGCCATGCGCGGTCTCAGTAACCTGGTCGAGCACGGATTTCAATACTGCGGTCGGTTTGTTCAGCGTTGCGAAAGTGATGTGCCTCAGCGTTGCTGCTTTTGTGGGTTTGCTCTTCAGTCCGTCGGCACGGAAAGCTTGTTCGGCGGCAGCGAAGACAGCTTGTTTGATGAACCATTCCTGTCCTGAATCCTGAGCTTGTCGAAGGATAGAAGTGGCGGCATTTTTAGCTACGCCTTCATCGATCAGATACAACGTGGCATCTTTGGCAGGTGTCCCATTCAATGCACTGAAGGCTGCGCGCAAAATATCGATGCTGGTCTTGTTATTCAGTTCGTTTGGCTTACCCAGACCGACCAGCAGCACACGTTCGGCGGCAATGCCGGGAAGTTTATGCAACAACAGCGTGGATGCAGATTTACCGCTCATGTCACCGCAGGCGATGAGCTCATTGAGTGCATTTTTTGCTGCCTTGTTCAACATCTGCCCGGCTACCGACAGTTTTCCGCCCTCATAAACCCCTACTACAATGCAGCCAGTGCGCTGATTCTCCGGAATGCCTTGTTTTATGCTAAATTCCACGCGTTGCTCCTTAATTGAAAACTCTGTAGTCAGATGCCCGATTATCCGCAAATCCAAGGTATAAAGTCAAAGCCACTCCGGAAAAGCACTTTTCAGCGCGCTTTAATCGCCGAGTTTGCCAGCAATGGCTTATTGGTATTTTCGGTGCTGCTTGGCATTGTGGTGGTCAGCCAGTTGATACGGCTGCTGGGCGAAGCGGTTAGCGGCAGGATCGCGGTGGAAGGTGTGCTGGCACTGCTCGGCTTCAGTGCCATGAATTATTTACCGGTGTTGCTTTCCCTTAGCCTGTTCATCTCCATTTTGTTGACATTGTCGCGTAGTTACCGTGACAGCGAGATGGTGGTGTGGTTCTGTTCCGGTATTGGATTGACGCGCTGGATACGACCGGTGCTATGGTATGCCGTGCCGGTAGTGGCGCTGATTGCCTTGCTCAGTATGGTGCTGACACCTTGGGCGTTGATAAAGGCAGATGAGTTCAAGAATAAATTGGAAAGTCGCGACGATGTGACTGCCGCCACTCCTGGCATGTTCCGCGAATCGAAGCAGGCAGATCGGGTGTATTTCATTGAGAACGTGGATGCGGGCTCGAACCGGATTGGTAACGTTTTTGTCCAGTCAGAACAAAACGGCAAAGTAGGCACGATGGTGGCGCAGCAGGGATTGCAGGAAACACTGCCGAATGGGGATCGTTTCCTGGTGCTATTCAATGGCACGCGTTATGAAGGAAAGCCTGGGGAGCGCGATTACAGCATTATCGAATTTGAGCGCTATGCGATACGTATCGACAGCGTGCCAGCCAAACAAGCGCGAATTTGGGCGCGCACCATGCCCACACCGGAACTGTGGCGCAATCCTACCTCGTTGAATCTTGCCGAGTTGGAATGGCGAGTGGGATTGCCGATCAGCGCGGCGATTCTTGCCATGTTGGCGATTCCTTTAAGTTACGTCAACCCTCGTGCCGGGCGGTCACTGAATCTGATTTTGGCGATTGTCCTGTATATGCTCTACAGCAATATGATCAGCGTCACCAATACCTGGGTGGCACAGGAAAAATTATCTCCAAGTGTAGGGTTGTGGGGGATACATGCGGTGATGCTGACGATTACCGTGCTGATGTTCTATCGGCGTATGACACTGCTATCGTTACGCAAATTAATGGCAAATCAACGTTCCTCTCCAGCAGGCGAAAGCGCGGCGAAGCTATGAATCTGCTGGCACGCTATCTGGGCCGGGAAATTTATGCCAGTGTCGCGCTGGTTTTCGCTGCATTGCTGATGTTGTTTGCCTTCCTTGATTTTATTGGTGAATTGGATTCGGTCGGGAAAGGCCAATATCATTTGGGATATGTATTGCTGTATGTGCTGCTGACCGTACCCGGGCATATTTATGAGCTGTTTCCGGTGGCGGCGCTGGTGGGCACAATATTTGCGCTGGTGCAGATGGCAGCCAATTCTGAAATGACTATCTATCGCGCTTCCGGCGCATCGCTTTGGCAGATGGTCGGGACACTGTTCAAGATTGCCTTACCACTGGTGATATTGAGTTTTGTTTGTGGTGAATTACTCGCGCCGCCCAGCGAGCGTATGGCTCAAAAACTGCGGTTGATGGCAAAGAACACCCAGATTACTCTGAAAGAGTTTCGTTCCGGTGTGTGGGTTAAGGACGAGTTCAGCTTCGTGAACGTGAAGAACGTGATGCCAGACACCAGTTTGTCGAATATCGACATCTATCGGTTTGATGAAACCTTTCACTTGCGCGAGATTACCAAAGCTAGTCGGGCAAGTTATGTCGACCAAGGCATCTGGCAGCTCGAGGAGGTGCAACAGACGTATTTTGCCGAGGATGGGGTGACCGTCGACAGCCTGCCTAGACACGAATGGCGCTCGGCGTTGAAGCCGGAAATTTTCAGCGTACTGCTGGTCGTGCCTGAGCAGATGTCGGCGTGGCACCTGTATCAATATACCAAGCACCTACGCGATAACCGCCAAATGAGCGGGCGGTATGAAATTGCGATGTGGAACAAGCTGATTTATCCATTTGCGACTATGGTGATGATGATACTGGCGCTGCCGTTTGCGTCTTACCATAGGCGTGCGGGGGGTATTGGCGGGATGGTGTTCATTGGCATCGTGTTTGGCTTGTCATTTCACTTTTTTGGGCGACTGGTAGGTAGTCTGGGCGCGCTCAACGATTGGCAGCCATTTATGAGCGCTTCGGCGATGACAGCTGTGTTTTTATTGCTGGCGATGGCGTTGCTTTGGTGGACTGAAAGACGTTAGAGTTACTTTAAGCATTCCTAAATTTCCCTTTTAAGCCGCGATAGGTTAATAGTAGGTTACAATTACCTATCGGCTGGGCATTGACCTTAAGGTCTGGAAAGGCGCAATCTGCCCGAGTTTTTTAAGTTAGGTATGGTGCTTGCAGCCACCACTCAACGTTACAAGTTTAATGGGGAGCTCAATTGAGAATATTTCCTGTAGCTATGTCACTGTTTTATTCATCATCATTATTCGCCGCACCATTCTGTGCGGTATTCTCGTATGGGCAACAGTGCGAGTACTTTGACACGAGATCTTGTAGTCAAGCTGCGGGCAGTACTGGTGCTTGTGTTGTCAATCAAGTAGAACTAAAGCAGGCATCTGGGAGTACGCCATACTGTGTTGTCTATAGTTCAGGCATTAATTGCTGGTATCACGATGCACAAACTTGCCGCAATGCTGCTGCTTCAAGTGACGGTGTGTGCGTGGTCAACCCAAATAAATAGTCGCTTCAGTAATTAACACGCTCGACAAGTTAAG
>JBAQWL010000042.1:0-2934 GCA_049298895.1 Gallionella sp. | reverse complement strand
CCTCGGCTGGAGTCATGCCAGGCGCCTTTACGATCACCTGCACCTGGGGCGTGTATATGTCAGGAAAGGCATCGATGGGCAGCGTGCGAAATGCCCACATGCCGCCGATGGAGAGCGCGGCAGCGGCGAGCAGTAACATCAACCGCTGGATTAGCGAAAAACGAATGAGTGCTGCAATCATGGCTGTGTCTCCATCGAAGAATTGAGCAGCGAAACGCCAGCGGTCAAGCGCAATTCCGCAGCTTCGATCCAGGCATCGCGCAACAATTCGAGATAACGTTCCTGAGTGTCGAAATAGGTATTGCTGGCATCCACCAGCGCCAAGCCATTCTGTTCGCCGGAGATGTATCCCTTGCGCGTGAGGTCGAGTACACGGCGCGCCGGTTGCAGCAGATTGGTGAGGTAATGCTCGGCCTGCTCAATTAAATGTCCAAGATGCAATTGCGACTGACGCAGGCGGCTCGCCAAGTCGCGGCGTTGCATTTCCAGCGCCGCCTCGGCCTTGTCGGCTTCCCCGCGCGCACGCGCAACGCTGCCATCGTTCCGATTCCAGAGGGGTATTTGTATACCCAGCATAAGGCCGATATAGTTGCGGCGCTCACCGGCCAAATTGTCCCGCTCGTGAATAACGCTCAGCGTGGGATCGGCAATACGCTGCGCCAGTGCCACGTCCACGGCCGCTCGGCTTGCATCGCGCGTATGTTGTGTCGCCTGCAACGCGGGATGCTTGTCAAGCCGGGCTAACAATGTGCTTAACTCAGTTGGTGCACCGGCGGGTAGTAGATGTGTGATTTCAGGTTGTGAATCCGGCGGCAACCCAAGCAACGCCCGGAATTGCGCCAGCGCTTCGCTCAATTTGCCTTCGGCCAATGCCACCTCCTGATGCGCGGTCGCGCGTAGGATATCGAGCCGTGCCAACTCCAGACGCGAGAGATAGCGCACCAAACGATCATCGCCTGGGCGACCGGCGCCTCGTTGTAATCCTTCTGCGAAGCTAAGCCGTTCTTGTGCCAGACGCTGTCGCTCAGCCGCCAACTGCAATGTGTGGAACGCTTTCGCAGTCTGAGTTTCAAGGAGCAAGTGCTGATAGCTTTGTGCTGAGCGCGCGGCCTCGAGGCCGGATGCTGCCGCGCGGCGTTGATGTGGCAACCGGTAAAGCGGCAGCGTTTGGGTGATGGTCAGCTGGTTTAGGTTATAACCGCCGCGCCCGTCTTCGATGCCTAGCTTTTCATCGGCACGTATTTCGATTGTTGGATTCGGCCAAGCTTCAGCTTGGATCAAATCACCTGTGCGTGCGGCAATCTCAGCCTCGGCGGCGCGCAGTTCGGGCGCGATGTCGAGCGCGCGACGCACGCTGTCTGCGAGCGTCCAGGCTGTGGCCTCCTGCGCCAGCGCTGGCAGCGCGCCCAGCAAGAGTGCGCCAAACACCAACCCAGCCGCAGTTGGGAACAATATGTTGAATTTCATTTCGCTACTCCTTGCCGCACGCTCGCCTGCAATAAAACAGCGATTTGGCTGACGTTGTTTGCCAGCCTATGCGAATGTCTAGTAGACCCATCAGAAGTGAGCAAAACTTTTTGCAAATGTAATATCATCGAAAACCTCAACGAAAAAGTTGGATTTCGACAGGACGTGGACTAACCCTTCATAGGGTCAGGCGCAAGATGCTACAGAGGAAAGTAGGGGCGTCCCGCCGGCTCAGGCGAGAGATGCCCTGGGCGGGCGATGAAGAAGTGCGAGCTGTGCCGAAACGAAGGTACCGGCTGGGTCTGCATCCAGGAGATTGCATCCCTCAGACGCAGACATGCCAATGGTGTCCGGCAGGAGGCAAGAAAAGCTCGGATGAACATGGGTATGGTGGTGATCGGCGGCAGCAGGTGCGTTACCCGTACCGTCGGCACTTCCTGGCAGATCGTTGTGGGCGTGGTCGTCACCGTGATCGTGGCTGTGGTGCCCAAAATGTGCAGCGTAGCTCGAAGTGTGTTCCAGCGCATCGCAAACACCCAACGACGCAGCGTAAGCGGCGTTCAGCGAGAGTATGGCGGCAAGAAGAAAAGAGAGGCAAGTGCGCATGATGTTGGGGAGTATAGCTAAGAAAGATGGAAGGTTACAAGAAATATATGAATCCATACAAAGTTGAGTACTGACGGTGTGGACGAAACCGTGCATACCGCTTTTTTTCTTGGATTCAACTAAACCAAACACAATGTAGCTGACCTACAGCCTACACAGGCATTCAGCGTTTGAGTTGGAAACTTGTATTACAGCAACTCTATGCCGAAGTGTCGAACTGCAAGAGCAAAGAGGCCGAAGCAAACGACCGTAATGATGACGCACGACAACAAGGTTAGCCAGAATCCAAGGCGGGGGAGCAACACAGGAAACGCCAGGAACATGGGTAAAGTCGGCACGACATACCAGAAGGTATACCAAGCGTGGTTCGCGATCTTCTCCGGGGGCTGCTTCTCAACATAGAGCCAAATCAACGCAAGTACCGTCACAAGTGGGAGTGCGGCAACAAATCCACCGAGTTTGTCACTGCGCTTTGCTAGTTCGGACACGAGCACAACAACTGCAGCAGTCAGAAAATATTTTGTGATAATCCAAGCCACGGCTTCTCCAAAGACCCTAACGACGATGTAGATAAAGTATCATCGGCGAATCCTGCCGTGAATCAAATAGAATATCAAGTTGAAGTTCCGCACAAAGTGACCGCCTAGCGAAGACACCAGATAGCGGACATCCAAATGCTTTTGGTATTTACCATATAACGTCCGCTTAAATTTAAGATCCGGCCTATGGCCCAAGTGATTCCCCGTAAATATTTGTCAAAGAGATTCCTATAATCACATAAGGAGTCTGCCATGAACACCACTCATTCTCGTGAGCCATGGAATAAGGGTAAACTTGTCGGTCAAAAGTCCCCACTAAAAT
>JBAQWL010000041.1:0-4177 GCA_049298895.1 Gallionella sp. | reverse complement strand
CCTGCCTGGCTTGCTCACGGGTGGCGAAGCGGCAGTGAAGCAAGCTTTCCGTTTTGAGCGTGCCAAAGAAGCTCTCCATCGGCGCATTATCCCAGCAGTTTCCTTTGCGACTCATTGATGTCTTCATATCATAGCTGGCTTGCAGTGCGCGGTATGCGCTACTGCAATACTGGCTGCCTCGATCCGAGTGGTGCATCAAACCCGGCTTGGGTTTCTTGCGCCAATACGCCGCACGCAATGCATCCAGCGAGTGCCGCGACCTGGCCCTGCTGGCCGCGCGCTATCACGGCGACATCCATCGCGCCAAGGAATTGCGCGCCGAGACCATCATCAAACTGTTCCAGTCAGCGGACGCACCGGACACGAGAGCGATGCGTACCCACAGGCGGATTATTTGTTGGAATTGCAGGAAGTCGCGCGCGCGGTGGATGCGGGCGCGATAGCGAAGCAATGTACCGACAGCAGCACCATCGCTGCAGCAGTGCAACAGGCGCGCATCAAAGCGATAGAAGAATTGGTAGAAAAACAGCGCAGTGGTTCTTCAACACCTTGTTAGTGTGTTTTATCGTGACCTTTCCCAACCTTATCCTTAATGCTGACCAGCAGTTCTCAAGGTCGGTTCCCATGTGTAGCCGCAAGTCGCGAACGACTTCTTTCGGGAAGGTTGTTGCAAGGTACTAAGTACTGCTCCGCAGCCAAGAGCTGACATTCGTCATATATCTGGCTTGTCATTCAGCATAAATATTGAAGGATGATATGATGCGAATGTTTTGCTTCGCAATATTTTTGGCTTATATAAAGGTTTATTATGCTACGTAGAATTGCTCGCCGTATCATTCATTACTCTCCGGCAGAAAATGTGCAACTCCTGCGCAGCAAGTTGCTACCGCTAAACGCCAAAATCCCTACCGTCTCCAATAACGCAAGAAATGACATGCTGGATGAGCTGCTCACATCTGATAAAGTTGGCAACATGTTGGGACGCGCTCTTAAACTTCGTGGTATCAAGGAAATTAACTTGATGGGCGACTCGGCTGTTCTTTCCGGCTGGACACAAGGCTTGGTTGACGAGGGTATTACCGCCCACATCAAAGAATGGGATTGGGGAGGTGCTATTGTCCCTGGAGTCGTCGCCCGTATCCCCTTTACCAACGAACATTGGGAAACGATTACCAAGGGCGAAGGCTTGATTCTCCTTTCTGAATTACTTGGATCGTTTACTGTTATCCAATATCTGCGTTCGAAGTTTGACTACTTCCGGCCAATGGACGAGTCCATTGACTATTATCTCGGATATAAATATTGGCCTCCACTTGAAACTCCCCCACTTAAAGCATTGAATGAGGCATTCCCGCTCAAGGGAAAGAAAGTTATCGAATTTGGTCCATTTGATGGATATCAGACTTTGGGCTTATGCTCTCTCGGAGCTAATGTCACTGCTATTGAAGCGCGGGCAGAGAACGTTATCAAGACGCAAGCGGCACTCACCGCCGCAGGGCTTGACGCAAAAATTGTTATAGATGACTTCCACAACTCAGCTAAATACGGACGTTTCGACCTCGTCTTTGCGCACGGCGTGTATTACCACTCTGTTGCACCGTTCATATTTCTGCAAAATCTAGTTAGTCTGTCCGACAATATATTCGTTGGTGGCTTCTGTGCAACGGATGAATTGCCCATCAGCGACTGGGGTGCGCTTAGGCATAAAGGTGAGTCATACAGAGTCAAGCAGTACATCGAAACAACCGGTTATACGGCTGGCATCAATAACATTGCGTATTTTTTTCATGCTGATGATTTAATGAAATATTTCAGCAATCAAGGATTCGATATCACAGTATTGTCAGACGAACAACGGGTAGTAACTGCTGGCCGTTTCATACGTTTTTTGGCTCAGCGTAATTGACGGCACCATACCTAGTCGACTTCCCCCGCTTTTGTAGACAATTCTGAATGTCTGTTTGGATCAAGTCAAAGGCCTGCAATGTGTCTATTCTGTTGAAAAACTCCATTTTTTAGAAACACTAAAATCCCACCAAAAGCAGTTGCATCGAAAAACACAATTGATTTTCATCGCATTGGCGATTCAGAGGCTCCATAACGAACGATCGGGCAAAAAAGGACTCCCCCTACATCCTTCGAAATATAACTTGCCTGGGAGGCTTAAATTATTTTGGGCACCCTGAAAAAAGAGTTTTTCAACAGAATATGTCGGGAGCGGAACTTTGTGAATGGCAGGTTTCGGGCAGTGAAATAATTCTGTGATTGGACAATTAGAATCACCCGAAATCGGTAATTGTTGATGTGTGGCCAATGCGCGAGAACACTTGGTCAGTTTGAAGAAGAAATGGTGGTCACGCAGAAGGAAATACACAGTTAGATCTTAATTCACAATGAGCGCGTCAGATCCCCACGGGCGAACCCGCGCAACGGGTTCGCCAAATTATTCCCCAACGCGATCACTTTGAACAATTCGCCCATCTCGGCGGGACTGGTGAGTTTTTGCATCTGTGCCGATAACGGCAGATAGTCGCGCAGGTTCTCTGGTGAAGTGTCTTTGAGCAATTCGGTGATGCCGCAGTTGATCAAAAAGAACGCCTGGTTGGTGTAGCCTTTCAACTCCAGTCCGGCATCGATGCCGCATTCGGCAATATCGGTGAAATTCACATGCGCAGTGATGTCCTGCAAGCCGGGGGGAAAAAACGGATCATCGTGCACTTGATGCCGGTAGTGGCACATCAGCGTGCCACTGCTGCGCTGCTGATGGTAGAACTCACGCGCGCCGAAGCCGTAGTCGATGAACAGCATCGCGCCCTGATCCAGTATGTGTGCGAGGCTGTTGATCAGGCCGCGCGCAGCGAGACATATCTCGCTGACATAATCATCCGGCACGCTGATCTGCTGCGCTGCATGCAACAGGGCAACATCGCTGATCGGGCGTTCCAGCCAGACGAAATTGTTATCTGCCAATGCCACGCCGCGCTCGCTGATCACTCTGTCGCGCCAGTGCACCAGATGCACAGGCAGTGCGTCGAGTACTTCGTTGGCGATGATCGCACCGCTGAAACTTTCCGGCAGCGCGTCCAGCCAATACACGCGATCCAGCAGATGCGGAAAGCGTTCTTGTATGAGTGCCTGCTGGCGCGCGCGCAAGTCGGCACTGACTTCAAGGATTTTATAGCTGTCCGGCAAGCTGCCGAGTTGCTTCAATTCTGCAAGCATGTCCACCACCAGCTTACCGCTGCCTGCGCCCAACTCCAGTATGTGCGGCGCGCTGTGCGCCATGATTTCCGCGACTTGCCTCGCCAGCGTGCGCCCGAACAACGGTGAGAGTTCGGGTGCGGTGATGAAATCGCCCGCTGCGCCGAACTTGTGCGCCCCCGCTGTGTAATAGCCCAGACCGGGTGCGTACAGCGCCAGTTCCATGTAGCGTGCAAAGGAAATCCAGCCGCCCTGTGCAGCAATGTCGAGCCGGATGTATTCGGTTAGCCGCAAGCTGTGTTGTAGGGCTTCAGGGCTAGGTGTGGGTAAGGTAGGGTGGCTGGGCATGGTCAGGTATAATCGCGAGTCATTGATTTTAACAGCTTGATTCAAGAACGCAGCGAGGCAGTCGGATGCAAGGCAAGGTAGTGTTGGTGACAGGAGGAGCGAAGCGCGTCGGTGCGGCGATTTGCCGTCGCCTGCATGCGGCAGGTGCGCAACTTGCTGTGCATTACCGCAACTCCGAACTGGAAGCGCTGGATTTGCAAATGGAGTTGAACATATTGCGCCCAGAAAGTACCGCTGTGTTCCAAGCGGATTTGCTCGATCAGTATGAACTTCCGCACCTGATAAACAATGTCATCCAAAGATTTGGGCGGTTGGATGCGTTGGTTAATAATGCATCGAGTTTCTACCCGACACCATTGGCCGAAATTGATGATCAGCAGTGGCATAATTTGCTCGGCACCAATCTGAAAGCTCCGCTGTTTCTTGCCCAGGCGGTAGCGGCAGAATTGTGTCGCCAGCATGGTTGCATAGTGAACATTGCGGACATCCACGCTGAGCGTCCGATGCGTGACCATTTGTTGTACAGCGTCGCAAAGGCCGGATTGGTTGCGCTGACTCGTGGGTTAGCACAGGAAATGGCTCCTCAAGTGCGTGTTAATGCCGTTGCGCCCGGCGTCATCGCCTGGCC
>JBAQWL010000040.1:0-6079 GCA_049298895.1 Gallionella sp. | reverse complement strand
GCCCCGCATAACTGAAGACCCCCCCTGATTATCAGCGCTGTGCATGCATCGCGTAACGTTATAATCGCCAACCAATGAAACAGCCGATAATTCCGGTTTTATTTTAAAACAACAATAATCATGTAGGGTGCGTTCCACGCACCAGCGATGATATGCGTGGAACGCACCCTACGACACTGCACTTTTAATTTTGAAATGGAATAACACCCATGACCACTACTGACTGGATAGGCAGTGCCGCTGCTACCCTTACCACTACCGCCTTCATCCCGCAGGCCTGGAAAGTATGGCGCACCCGCCATACCGCTGACATCTCGTTGGGTATGTACATCCTGTTCACGCTCGGGGTCGCGTTGTGGCTGAGTTACGGCATCCTGCTGGAATCATGGCCGATCATCATCGCCAACTGTGTCACGCTGTTCTTAGCGGGCATCGTGCTGGTGTTGAAAATGCAATTCGGCTAGTAGACAACCATGAACCAAATCCCCGAAATCAAACCCGGTCAATCCATCGAACTGCTCAAAGAGTTGCATATCTTGACGCGCGACGGCAAACTCAATCAGGACAGTCGACGCAAGCTGAAGCAGGTGTATCACCTATTTCACTTCATCGAACCATTGCTGGATGAACTGCTCGGCGCCAAGCAAAACCTGACACTAGCGGATCACGGTGCTGGCAAGTCATACTTAGGTTTTATCATTTACGACTTGTTTCTGAAGGCGCGCGGGATCGGCCAAATATACGGTATCGAAACCCGCGAGGAATTGGTCAGTAAAACGCAACGGCTAGCTGTCAAACTGGGCTTTGCGCGCATGTCGTTTTTAAGACTATCGGTGGAAGAATCCATACACTCGCCGCATCTACCCGAACAAATCGACATGGTAACCGCACTGCACGCATGCAATACAGCCACCGACGATGCGATTAAATTTGCCCTGCACAAGCAGGCTAAATTCATCGTGTTGGTGCCATGCTGCCAAGCCGAAGTAGCAGCGGTTTTGAACAAGAATAAAAACCACTCTTTCAGTAAAACACCTCTCTCTGAAATCTGGCGGCATCCGATCCATACCCGCGAATTCGGCAGCCATATCACCAACGTGCTGCGCTGTTTACAACTGGAAGCACATGGCTATCAGGTGACGGTGACGGAACTGGTAGGCTGGGAACATTCGATGAAAAATGAGCTGATCACCGCCAGTCACAAAGATGCGCCGAGAAAAAATGCACGGCAGAAGTTGGAGCAGATCTTGCAGGAATTGAATCTGGAAGAATTGCACGACAGATTCATCTATTGATGAAACCACTGATGAAACAACTAGCCATTCCGCTAGGCCGCCAAAGAACGGCGGTCAAGCGGCTGGTTATAGCCATCTGGCTAAGCGAGCAAACAGCTTTGCATAGCCATCTGACTAAGCTGGCAAACTACGCCAACCAAGTCATTGGTTAACGCTCGCTAGCCATTGGTCATAGCGTGTTGCATCAGCGCCCACTCAACGTGTTCCCGCACCAGCGCTGATTCATGCCTAGCTCGAAGCCTTAGCGCGGATGTCACTTCAATACTCTTAGCTGCATTACCCAGCGCAACAGCAATGTTGCGCAGCCATTGTTCATGGCCGATACGATAGATCGCGCTTCCCGCGAGCTTGGTTTTGAATTCGGCTTCATCCCACACGAACAACTCGACCAGAGACACATCATCCAGCCCGTGCCGCACCGCAAAATCCAGTTCTACAGTGGTTTGCGCAAAACCATTCCACGGGCACACCAACTGACAGTCATCACAGCCATAGATCCGGTTACCGATCAGCGGGCGCAACTCGACCGGGATGCTACCCTTGAGCTCAATGGTGAGGTAAGAAATACAGCGGCGCGCATCCAGCCGATACGGTGCAATGATCGCTCTAGTCGGGCATATATCGATGCACCGCGTGCAGGTTCCACAATGCTCTTCCTGCGGCATATCAACCGGTAGCGGCAAGTTGACAAATATTTCGCCAATGAAAAACCACGAGCCTTGCTCGCGCGAAAGCAGCAAGGTGTGCTTGCCACGCCAGCCCAGGCCGGCTTTACGCGCCAGTTCCACTTCCATCACTGGCGCGCTGTCGGTATAGACGCGCCCATCGAATTCGGCGACTGCATCGTGAATCTTATCCGCTAGTTTTGCCAGACGATTGCGCAGCACCTTGTGATAATCGCGCCCCAAGGCATAGCGCGAGATGAATGCACGCTCGCTCTCCGCCAATATCTGCCAACTGTCGTGCGCATCTGCTGGCGCATAGTTCATGCCCAATGAAATCACGCGCAGCGTACCGGGCAACAGCTCCGCCGGACGACTGCGTTTCAGTCCTTGTTTTGCCATATAATCCAACTCACCGTGCCAGCCGAGAGCAAGCCATTCCAACAGGCCGTTTTCCGCCGCAGAAAGATCGGTGTCGCTGATGCCCACGGCCTGAAAGCCCAGTTCATGGGCCCACGCACGTATCTGCTTTGCAAGTGCGGCGTAATTGACCTGTTGAGGATTCCTGTTTTGCATAGACAAGATGATAGCCGAATCAACCTTAACCTTTCCGATGAACGCGCAACATTAGCGCTAGCCCATCGACTTGCCGCGCAATTAAGACCCGGCATGGTGATTTACCTGCATGGCAATCTGGGTGCAGGCAAAACCACACTCGTTCGCGGCGTGTTGAATGCACTTGGATATGCAGGTCGTGTAAAGAGTCCTACGTACACACTGGTTGAACCATACCATATCGCCGGGTTAGACTTACGTCACTTCGATCTGTATCGTATGCGCGATGAGCGTGAATGGGAATCGACCGGCTTTCGCGATGAGTTTGATGGACACAATATATTTTTTATCGAGTGGCCTGAGAAAGCTAAAAATTTAATTCCTCAAGCCGACGTTGAAATAGATCTCGAAATTCTGCCAAGGGGTCGCAATGCAGAAATTCATGCCAATACGGAAATGGGCAAGCAGTGCTTAGAACATTTGTAAGGCTGATAGCTCAATTGCGCTCAAACGATGTAGTTCTGCAGTCGTTTTGCTGCCAATTTATGGTTGAACTTAAGCGACACCACCGTTGCACCCCCAGTTCCATCGTAACAAGCCTTATGCTGTTGCTATGGTTACCACATGCTAATGCCGCCATTACAATCAGTTCGGCACGTATCTGGCCTGCCCAGGATTACACACGTCTGACGATCGAATCGAAAAATTCCATTCGGCATAACATGTTCACCTTGAACGATCCGGATCGCCTGGTAATTGACCTGGAAAAAGTAGAACTCAGCAACACACTCAATGAGCTGACCTCCAAGATCAGCGACAGCGACCCCTATATCAAGAGCATGCGTGTCGGACGATTCAAGCCTGGCGTAGTAAGGTTGGTGCTGGATTTGAAGACCGAAGTCAATCCACAACTGTTCGTTCTCAAGCCGGTCAGTGAATACGGCTACCGCCTTGTGCTGGACATCTATCCCACCCACCCGATCGACCCTCTGACGGCTTTGCTCGAACAGATCGAATCTCGCTCCCCCAAAGCATCAGCTACTTCCACTGTGACAGCACAATCTGAGGACAATATACTTGGGAAAGACAAGCAATTGTCGGCACAGAGTCAGGATATAGATAAAAGCAAAACTTCTCCTTCCGCCACATCCAATCCGCCTGAATTGCGCGCTCGCACCCTGATCATCGCGATCGATGCAGGACATGGTGGAGAAGATCCGGGAGCACGCGGAAGGCTTGGTTCACGTGAAAAGAATGTCACATTGGCAATCGCTCGTAAAGTCAAAACGCTGATCGATGACACCCCTAATATGCGGGGCGTATTGATCCGAGATGGCGATTATTTCATCCCGCTCATCGGGCGCGTCGCCAAAGCTCGCAAAGTCAAAGCAGATCTATTCATATCCATCCACGCAGATGCCTTCGTCAAACCAAAAGCGCGCGGTTCTTCGGTGTTTGCGCTATCCGAGCACGGCGCAACCAGTACTGCCGCACGCTGGTTGGCAAAAAAGGAGAATGAAGCCGACTTGATCGGCGGTGTGAATATCGCGGTGAAAGATCCCTATCTCGCACGTACCTTGCTCGACCTTTCACAGACTGCCACCATCAGCGATAGCATGAAATTAGCCAAACATGTACTGAATGAACTGGGGGACATCAACGATCTGCACCGCGGACATGTGGAGCAGGCCGGGTTCGCCGTACTTAAATCACCGGATATTCCTTCCATACTGATCGAAACTGCTTTCATCAGCAACCCAAGTGAAGAGCGTCGCTTGAATGACGAGGACTATCAGATGAAACTAGCGAATTCGATTCTAAATGGCATAAAACGCTATTTTGCCCAGAATCCCGCACTATCCAAACCAAGAATTGCTCAGGTGGAGTTCTAGGGGAACACCCCGGTCGACAGATAGCGGTCACCGCGATCGCAGACGATAAATGCGATCACCGCATTCTCGACTTGTTGCGAGATACGCAGCGCAACAGTCAGCGCTCCGCCGGAAGATATGCCGCAAAAAATTCCTTCTTCGCGGGCCAGACGGCGTGTCATTTTCTCGGCTTCAGCCTGACTCACATATTCCAGCCGGTCGACGCTTTTTTCGTTGTAAATTTTAGGCAGATAAGCTTGCGGCCATTTTCGGATGCCGGGAATCTGTGCACCTTCTTCGGGCTGTACGCCGATGATCTGTATGCCAGGATCCTGCTCTTTGAAGAATCGCGAGCAACCCATGATGGTGCCAGTGGTTCCCATGCTGCTGATGAAGTGGGTAAGTTCTCCGTGTGTGTCACGCCAGATTTCCGGAGCAGTACCCTCGTAATGCGCGAGCGGATTATCCGGGTTGGCAAACTGATCGAGGATGATGCCCTTGCCTTGGTCGCGCATCCTTTCCGCCGTGTCGCGCGCCAATTCCATACTGCCCTTTTGCGAAGTCAGCACTAGTTCCGCACCGAATGCACTCATGGTCTGACGGCGTTCAACGCTCTGATTCTCTGGCATCACCAATACCATCCGGTAACCACGCATCGCCGCAGCCATCGCCAAAGCGATGCCGGTATTCCCGCTGGTTGCCTCGATCAATGTGTCTCCAGGCTTGATATCGCCACGTTTCTCGGCGCGAACTATCATGGATAGTGCGGGACGATCCTTCACCGAACCAGCGGGATTATTGCCTTCCAGTTTAGCCAGCAACGTGTTGCTGGAATCGCCGGGAATGCGCTTGAGTCGTACCAGTGGTGTGTTTCCTACAAAGCTTTCTATTGATGGATACACGTTAATTTCCTTTTAAACAAGCCAGTGTAACTATTCCAAATCCTTCAACATCTGCTCCATGTATCCAGCTACACCGCGCTCTACGTTCAAGAACGGTTCAGCATAGCCGCTTTCGCGCAATGCGCCGATGTCGGCCTGGGTGTGACTCTGATATTTTCCGCGCAATTGTTCGGGAAACGGGATATAGCTGATCAATCCTTGCTGTTGCAAGTCTGCGAGACTCAATGAATATTTTCCATCCGCTTTACGCAAGGCGTTGATAGTCGCCGCAGCCACGTCATTGAAACTTTGGGCCCGCCCGGTGCCAAGATTGAAGATGCCTGACTTGTTCTGATTGTCGAGAAAATACATGTTTACCTTGACCACGTCCTCGATCGAAATGAAGTCGCGCAATTGCTCGCCATTGCCATAACCGTCGCAACCTTCGAACAGCTTCACCCGTCCATCTGTACGATACTGGTTGAAAAAGTGATAGGCAACCGATGCCATACGCGCCTTGTGGGCTTCACGTGGGCCATACACGTTGAAATACCGCAATCCGACTATTTGCGCGCTGCGCTTATGCCAGCGACGACGCACAATCTGATCGAATAAAAATTTGGAATAGGCATACACGTTTAATGGGGCCTCGCATTCACGGCTTTCTTTGAACACGTCGCCTCCGCCGTATACCGAAGCCGACGAGGCATACAGAAATGGCACCTCCTCGTTCTGGCAGTAGTTCAACAACTCCAGGGTATACTGGTAGTTGTTCTCCATCATGTAGCGCCCATCTGTTTCCATGGTGTCGGAAC
>JBAQWL010000039.1:0-6133 GCA_049298895.1 Gallionella sp. | reverse complement strand
ATCTGGTACTGAGCGCTGTATTGTTCTCCATCAGCGTGGTTGGCATATTTTTGAACCGCAAGAATCTGATCGTGCTGCTGATGGCGATTGAGATGATGTTGTTGGCGGTGAACACCAACTTTGTGGCGTTCTCACATTATTTGAACGATACCGCCGGGCAGATCTTCGTGTTTTTCATTATGACTGTGGCCGCTGCCGAAGCCGCCATCGGCCTGGCAATACTGGTGGTGTTGTTCCGCAACCTGAGTACGATAAATGTCGATGATCTCGACAGCCTGAAAGGCTGATGAGCATGCTAAGTCTCTATCTGCTTGTTCCATTGGCTCCGCTGCTTGGGGCGATCGCTGCCGGTTTGTTCGGCAAATGGCTGGGACGTACCTGGTCGCACCGTATCACCATCGCGCTGGTTGCGGTTTCATTCTTTGCTTCGCTGGTGATCTTCGAGGATGTGCTGGCAGGCAATGTGTTTAACGGCTCGGTGTATACCTGGTTGGTCTCGGGAGATACCAGCTTCCAAGTGGGCTTTCTGATCGACAGGCTTACTGTCACGATGATGCTGGTGGTGACATTCGTGTCGTTGATGGTGCATATCTATACCATCGGCTATATGGAAGAAGATCCCGGCTATCAACGCTTCTTCAGCTACATTTCGCTGTTCACCTTCTCGATGCTGATGCTGGTGATGGCCAACAACTTCATGCAGTTGTTCTTTGGTTGGGAAGCGGTGGGACTGGTTTCTTACCTGCTGATCGGTTTTTGGTACGAGCGACCGACCGCGATTTACGCCAACCTTAAGGCCTTCCTGGTGAACCGTGTTGGTGACTTTGGATTCCTGCTCGGCATCGGTTTGGTGCTCATGTTGTTCGGCACTTTGCAATACGATGCCGTGTTCGCTAACGCTGCCAGTCATGCTAATGATATAGCACCGATACCTGGCATCTCGGTCGGTCTGTTGACGGCAATCTGCATCCTGCTATTCATCGGCGCGATGGGTAAGTCGGCGCAGTTCCCGCTGCATGTCTGGCTGCCCGATTCGATGGAAGGCCCGACCCCGATTTCCGCGCTAATCCACGCTGCGACCATGGTGACAGCTGGCATCTTCATGGTAGCGCGCATGTCTCCGTTATTCGAATTGTCCGACACGGCCTTGTCATTCGTTATGGTGATCGGCGCGATCACTGCGCTGTTCATGGGTTTTCTCGGCATGATCCAGAACGACATCAAGCGCGTGGTAGCGTATTCCACCTTGTCGCAACTAGGCTACATGACCGTAGCATTGGGCGCTTCCGCCTATTCCGCAGCGATTTTCCACCTGATGACACATGCTTTCTTCAAAGCCCTGCTATTCCTTGCCGCCGGTAGCGTAATTATTGCTATGCACCACGATCAGGATATACGCAACATGGGCGGCCTGAGAAAATACATGCCGATCACCTGGATCACCTCGTTGATTGGTTCGCTGGCATTAATTGGCACGCCATTCTTTTCTGGTTTCTACTCCAAAGACAGCATTATCGAATTGGTCGAGCTGTCGCATTTGCCTGGCGCAGGGTTCGCCTATTTCGCCGTAACAGCAGGCGTGTTTGTCACAGCATTCTATTCATTCCGAATGTATTTTCTGGTGTTCCACGGTGAGGAGCGCTTCGGTAAGCAGCAACACCATGGTCACCATGGAGCAGATGATGAACACCTTCATGGCCTGGCTCCCGGACAGAAGCCGCACGAAACAACTTGGGTGGTTTGGTTGCCTTTGGTGCTGCTGGCGATACCTTCGATTTTCATTGGTTATTTTACCATCGGGCCTGTGCTTTTCGGTGATTATTTCAAAGAAGCTATCTATGTTTCGGGTACACATTCTGCCGGAATTACTGAATTGGGGAATGAGTTTCACGGATCATTTGTTAAAGTCCTCCACGCAGTCACTGAGCTCCCGGTCTGGCTCGCCTTGTCAGGTGTAGTGACCGCGTGGCTTTTTTACCTGAAGCGGCCTGAAATTCCGGCGCTGGTTCAACGTAAGTTTAAATTCATTCACACTCTATTGGAAAACAAGTATTACTTTGATCGTTTTAATGACTGGTTTTTTGCCGGCGGTGCGCGTGGCGCGAGTGGCTTGCTGTGGAAGTTTGGTGATGTGAAGCTGATAGATGGGATGATGGTAAACGGTTCAGCGAAACTGGTTGGGATGCTCTCCAAATTGGTGCGACAGCTTCAGTCTGGCTATATCTATCACTATGCATTTTCCATGATCATCGGCGTGTTTGTGCTGTTGAGCGTACGCAACTGGTTTTGATAGGGCATAAAAGCCTAACCCCTTTTTTCCTCTTGTCAGGGGTGAATGCAACCCCCTTCCTTGACAAGCATGCACTGAGCTTGTCGAGGTAAGGAGGCCGGGGGGTTGATTCTAAAATGTAAGGAATGACAGCATGATTTTTGGGTTACCCGTAATTAGTATGGCGATCTGGCTGCCGATTTTTTTCGGCATACTGGTGTTGGCCACAGGCGACGACAGGAACGCCAAGCTGGCGCGCATCCTTTCCATGGTTGGCTCGTTACTCGGCTTTCTGGTGACTATCCCGCTATACACCAGGTTTATGCACGATACGTCCGACATGCAGTTCGTCGAGCTGCACGATTGGATCGCGCGGTTCAACGTCCACTATCATCTTGGCGTGGATGGCATCTCAGTGCTTTTTATTCTGCTCACTGCATTTTTTACCCCCATTGTGGTACTGGCTGGCTGGAAGGTGATCGAAAAGCGCGTTGCGCAATATATGGCGGCATTTTTGATTATGTCTGGCATCATGATCGGCGTATTTGCCGCGCTTGATGCGGTGCTGTTCTACGTGTTCTGGGAAGCAATGTTGATCCCGATGTTCCTGATCATCGGTGTATGGGGCGGTACTAATCGCGTGTATGCAGCGGTCAAGTTTTTCCTCTACACTTTACTTGGTTCGCTGCTGATGTTAGTTGCGCTGATTTATCTTTATAACCAATCCGGCGGCAGCTTTGAGATACTTGATTTTCACCATGTCACGCTACCAATGAACGTGCAAATATTGATTTTCGTCGCGTTCTTCTTCGCTTTTGCCGTGAAAGTGCCGATGTTCCCGGTGCACACTTGGTTGCCGGATGCTCACGTTGAGGCACCCACCGGTGGTTCAGTGGTTCTGGCGGCGATTATGCTGAAGGTAGGTGCTTATGGTTTTATCCGCTTCTCCATGCCCATTGTGCCGGATGCCAGTCATTATTTAGCCGGGTTGATGATCGCGCTGTCGCTAATTGCGGTAGTGTATATTGGCCTAGTGGCATTAACCCAGACCGATATGAAGAAGCTGGTAGCCTACTCCTCGATTTCGCACATGGGTTTCGTCACGCTGGGCCTGTTCATATTTAACGCTTATGGTATGGAAGGCGCGCTGTTGCAAATGATTTCTCACGGCTTCGTATCCGGCGCGTTGTTCCTGTGTATCGGCGTGCTATATGACCGCATGCACTCGCGCAACATTGCGGATTACGGCGGGGTGATCAATAGCATGCCGGTGTTTGCCGCGTTCTTCATGTTGTTTGCCATGGCTAACAGCGGCTTGCCTGGTACCAGCGGTTTCGTCGGTGAGTTCTTGGTAATCCTAGGCGCAGTGCAGGCGAATTTCTGGTATGCCTTCGCAGCGGCATCTACGCTGATCTTTGGGGCAGCTTACACGCTGTGGATGTACAAGCGTGTAATCTTTGGCGCAGTGGCCAACGCGCATGTAGGCGAACTCACCGACCTGACCCTACGCGAAAAAGTGATCTTCACAGTCCTGGCAATCACCGTGCTGGGTATGGGGCTATACCCATTCCCGTTCAGCGAAATCATGCATGTGTC
This sequence comes from Gallionella sp., assembly GCA_049298895.1. Taxonomy (GTDB): domain Bacteria; phylum Pseudomonadota; class Gammaproteobacteria; order Burkholderiales; family Gallionellaceae; genus Gallionella. Next base: position 2,268 of record JBAQWL010000039.1, on the reverse strand, counting down.
AGTGTATGACCTGCTTGAACACATGAAACATTCCAAGCTGCCGTCGTAAATAGAGGACAGGGGTAATATGGATTTGATGACCAATTTGATGCCAGCCGCTGCGGAAATTTTTCTGTTGATTATGGCGTGTGTGATCCTGATCGCGGATCTGCTGATCAAGCAGAACAACAGGAAGATCACCTACATGCTGGTCCAACTCAGTTTGCTGGGCTGTGCGCTGATCACCATCGGTACTCATCAGCAGGGTGTAACCTATTCCTTCAATGGCATGTTTGTAGACGATCTGATGTCCGACGTGTTGAAGTTGATGACCTATCTGGCTGTTGCGATGATGCTGGTGTATTCGCGCATATATCTGACTTTGCGGGGCTTGTTCAGCGGCGAATTCATGGTGTTGGCTCTGTTTGCCATGCTTGGCATGATGGTGATGATCTCAGCTAATCACTTCTTGACGCTGTATCTAGGACTCGAGTTGCTTTCCCTGAGCCTGTATGCGATGGTCGCCCTGCAGCGTGATTCAGCTATTGCCACTGAAGCGGCGATGAAATATTTTATCTTGGGTGCGCTCGCTTCCGGTTTGTTGTTATACGGCATGTCCATGCTTTATGGCGCGACCGGGTCATTGCGTCTGGGCGAAGTCTCTCAGGCGATAATGTCAGCTGACATGAATCAGACTTTGCTGGTGTTCGGCCTGGTGTTTGTAGTTTCCGGGCTGGCTTTCAAGCTTGGTGTCGTGCCCTTCCATATGTGGGTGCCAGATGTTTACCATGGCGCGCCTACAGCGATGACCATGTTGATCGGCTCGGCTCCAAAACTTGCTGCTTTCGCCTTTGCCACGCGAATTCTTGTGGAGGGTCTACAACCACTGGTGCAACACTGGTCTGGCATGCTGGTCATTCTTGCAATCGCATCAATGGCCCTCGGTAACATCACTGCGATCGCGCAAACCAACCTTAAGCGCATGTTTGCTTACTCCACCATTGCCCACATGGGATTCATGCTGCTCGGCCTGTTAAGCGGCGGCATTGAAGGCTATGGATCGGCAATGTTTTATACCGTTGTTTATGTGTTAATGTCGTTGGGGGCGTTCGGCATGATCATGATATTGTCGCGAGAGGGTTTCGAGGCCGATACCCTTAACGATTTCAAAGGGCTCAGTCAGCGCAGTCCATGGCTCGCCTTTCTGATGATGTTGCTAATGTTCTCGATGGCTGGCGTGCCGCCTACCGTAGGTTTTTATGCCAAATTCTCGGTTTTAAATGCCGTGGTGCAGGCGGGACATGTCTGGCTTGCCGTTGCTGCGGTACTGTTTTCACTTATCGGCGCGTTCTATTATTTGCGTATTGTCAAGCTGATGTATTTTGACGCGCCGGAAAGCCGCGCGCCGATCATTTTCGGGCAAGATACCGTGTTGTTGATTAGCGTGAATGCCTTGGGTATGTTGTTGCTCGGCCTGTTACCCGGCGCGTTGATGTCGGTATGTGCCGTGTCGGTACAGCAATCGCTACTATTGCATTAGTGAAACGCAGGTTAAAAAAACTGATTGCCTTGCCCCTTCGACTGGGTTTGAAACTAAAGGCCTTGTTGAATATCAAGTCATTTCACCGGGCTTGCTACATAAGGAATGAAATTGACGCATTCTGATTACTAAAAACTCCCGCTACGTGTGGGAGTTTTTTGCTTGGGGACCGTCTTTGTACCGGCGATATTGCAATGACGCTCCACTTTAGCGGCGCGTTAGGCGCCTTAAAATGAGAAACATAAATGTGTGAAATCGATTGGACGTTAACTGCTGCGATGCTAGGAGGTGTTGGAGCATTTCTCACCGGGATAGCTGCACTCTTTGTGCTTCCAATTCAACTTGGGTTTAAGAAAGAAGCTAAGAAATCTAAAGAAGAAGTGGAGCATCTTCAAATGTCATTGAAATTGATGTTCCCAATATATAAACAATACATGGCTAGTGAAGAAGGTATTGTTTGGGGTGATTACCCAGAAAATGCTGAGCAAATAATTAACGGTATTTCTCGAAAGGCTGCATTGGATAAAGAGCTAGTTCGTAGAATATTGGATGAACTTAAAGCTGAAGGAAAAATTTAGAGTGCGCCTAACAAGGCAATTCGAGAAGGACGCTGCTAAAAAGCGCGGCGCCTCTCAATTGCGGCGATATACACCAAAAGCAGGCAAACTGTTACCGAGTAAGCTTGATTCAGCATTGACTCAACACCCACAAAGATTGTATCGGCGTAGTGAACAGGGCACAATAACCAG
>JBAQWL010000038.1:0-1994 GCA_049298895.1 Gallionella sp. | reverse complement strand
GCTCGGATGCGGTCATTGAGCAGATTAACAAGCAGCTCAATAAATTAATCGACGTTGCAGCAGTGATGGATCTGAGCGAAGGTGAACATCTGGAGCGCGAACTGATGCTGGTCAAAGTGCGTGCTGACGTAGCGGAACGTGAGGAGTTCAAGCAACTCATGGATACTTTTCAAGCGCGTGCCATAGAGGCTTCGGATCACATATGCACCTTGGAGTTGACTGATACCTGCGCCAGGTTGGATGAGTTTTTGCGGGCGATAGGGCGCGACTTGATATTGGAAACGGTGCGCACTGGCGCCTCCGGCATCGGACGCGGCGAGCGGATTTTGAAACTTTAATTTTTTATACAAGAGGGCAACATGAAAGTTTATTACGATAAAGATGCAGACTTATCCCTGATCAAGGACAGGCAAGTAGCCATCATCGGATATGGTTCGCAAGGCCATGCCCATGCGCTGAATTTGAAAGAATCCGGCATCAAGGTTACAGTTGGCGTGCGCAAGGAAGGCGCTTCCTGGAAAAAGGCAGTAAGCGCCGGACATCAGGTGATGGAAATTGCCGATGCGGTGAAAAATGCCGATGTGGCCATGATTCTGCTGCCAGACGAACAGCAAGTGGATGTCTACTATAAATCGATATCGCAGAATCTTAAGAAAGGCGCGGCACTGGCCTTCGCTCATGGCTTTAATATCCATTACAACCAGATCGTGCCGCGTGAAGATGTGGACGTGATCATGATCGCTCCCAAAGGTCCTGGTCATACTGTGCGTTCCGAGTACGTCAAGGGCGGCGGCGTGCCAAGCCTGATTGCAGTGTTTCAGGACAAGTCGGGCAGGGCCAAGGAAGTCGCGCTGTCCTACGCCGCAGCCATCGGTGGCACCAAGGGCGGTGTGATCGAAACTAATTTCCGTGAAGAAACCGAAACTGATTTATTTGGCGAACAGGCCGTATTGTGTGGCGGTGCAGTAGAGTTGGTGAAGATGGGGTTTGAAACCCTGACCGAAGCGGGTTACGCGCCTGAAATGGCCTATTTCGAATGTTTGCATGAACTCAAGTTGATCGTTGATTTAATGTACGAGGGGGGCATCGCTAACATGAATTACTCGATCTCCAACAATGCTGAATATGGTGAGTACGTCACTGGACAGCGCGTAATTGGTGATCAAGCGCGTGCTGCGATGAAAGAGGCGCTGAAGAACATCCAGAACGGGGATTACGCCAAACGTTTCATTCTGGAGGGCCGTACCAACTATCCCGAAATGACCGCGCGCCGCCGCTTAAATGCAGAACATCCGATTGAAATAGTTGGCGCCCAACTGCGTTCAATGATGCCGTGGATCAACAAGAACAAGCTGGTTGATCAATCCAAAAACTAGTGAAACGTAAATTCCCTCAATCTCCCTTTGTCAGGGTGGAAGCTGGTTCCTCCTCTGATACTGGGGGTAGGAAAAGATGACTTTTATGTTCATTGTTTTGCGCCTCTTTGCGCACTTCTGAATTCCACATCCAATGAATCAATACCCCCACCCGATCATCGCCCGCGAAGGCTGGACGTTTCTGGCCATCTCAATCATATTGGCGATAGCGGCCACTGTTTGGTGTGCAGCTTGGTCAATCCCATTCTGGGTTATTGCGCTGTTTGTGTTGCAATTCTTTCGCGATCCGCCGCGAGAAATTCCTCAAGGTGCCAGTGCAGTGTTGTCGCCAGCAGATGGACGCATCGTCGCTGTGGAGCGTGTCAACGATCCTTATTTGCAGCGCGAGGCGATCAAGGTCAGTGTATTCATGAATGTGTTCAATGTGCATTCCAACCGTAGTCCTGTGGACGGCACAGTGCAGCAGATCTGGTATTTCCCTGGAAAATTCGTGAATGCTGATTTGGACAAAGCATCAACGGAGAACGAGCGCAACGCAATGTGGTTAAAAACCAGCAGTGGAACAGATGTTACCACTGTACAAGTTGCGGGTTTGATCGCACGGCGTATCCTTTGCTA
>JBAQWL010000037.1:0-4980 GCA_049298895.1 Gallionella sp. | reverse complement strand
TGGCATTTAGTAAATTGCATTCAATTGGTTACTATTCGTTTAAACTCGCATCTCCGGACAGGACTGATGTTAAGTAAAAGAGCCAGTGGAGTACTGTTGCACCCCACCTCTCTTCCGGGACCGTTCGGCGCAGGCGACTTTGGCTCAGATGCATATCTGTTCGTCGACTGGCTGGTAAGCGCAGGCCAGACCTATTGGCAGATGCTGCCACTTGGGGACATTGGGGCGGGGAATTCTCCCTATATGAGTAGCTCTGCCTTTGCAGGCAACATCCTGCTTATTGACCTCGCCGAGTTGGCAAAGCAGGGTTGGCTGACAGAAGAAGACCTGAAGCCGCTCCCCGAATTTCGACCTGATCGGGTAAATTTTGCTGCTCTAAAACCGTTTCGTCAGGCGAGATTACGCCACGCCGCCAACAGCTTTTTCGCAGGCACTCAGAAGGGCACCCATACAGACTATACCGAATTCTGCAATTCGGAACAGGAATGGCTCGACGACTACGCCTTATTCATGGCGCTAAATGAGCATCAAAATGGGTGCGAATGGAGTCATTGGCCCGCCAATCTTGCCAATAGAAATCCGCTGGCACTGCAAAGGGCGGCAGAAACATATGCAAAAGAGGTCGATTTCTGGAAATTTTGTCAATGGTGTTTTGCGCGCCAATGGTCAAAATTGAAGCGATATGGCTACGATCGCGGGATACACATCATCGGTGACGTGCCCATTTTTGTGGCCTATCAAAGCGCAGATGTATGGGCACATCAAGAGTTGTTCGAGCTTGACGAGAATGGCCACCCTGCAGTTGTTGCCGGCGTACCACCTGACTATTTCAGCAAGACCGGGCAGTTATGGGGGAATCCACTGTACCGATGGAATGCCCATGAAAAAACCGGCTATTCTTGGTGGATAGCGCGTATGCGACATGCGCTGAAGCTATTTGACCTGGTTCGTATCGATCATTTCCGGGGTTTTGTCAGCTATTGGGAAATTCCCGCCGATGCAGCCACTGCTGTAGATGGCAGGTGGGTGCCTGGACCCGGGGCGAAGTTGTTTGAAGCTTTTGAAAACGCGCTAGGAAATTTGCCTATTATTGCCGAAGATTTGGGGGTAATTACTCCCGATGTGGTGGCGCTGCGTGAAAAATTTAAGCTGCCTGGAATGCGCATCTTGCAGTTTGCATTTGGAGAGGATGATAGCCACTATTTTTTACCGCACCATTACGTACCAAACTCCGTTGCCTATACCGGCACCCATGACAACGACACGAGCATAGGCTGGTGGAACACGGCAACGCCGGAAGAGCAGGGTTTTGCCAGGAATTATCTTAAAGCTAATGGCCATGAAATTCACTGGGACATGATTAATGCCATTTTTTCCTCAGAATCCAATACAGTCATCGTTCCTATGCAGGATGTGCTTGGTCTAAGCAGTGCGCATCGGATGAATTATCCCGGTCAGCGTGACGGCAATTGGGAATGGCGTTTTCTTTGGGAACAAGTGCACCCAGCGCATACCCTGATGCTGGCAGCAATATCAGGGAAGCATGACCGTAGGCCGTCAAGAGTTTTATAACTGCAGGGTAGCGTCAGTAGGTTACCTCACAGAAATATGTTTAATATCAGATCGATAGTAGCGATATCTTATAGTTCGCTTTATTATTTACTATTTTACATAATATACATTATGCGTATTAAGCTTTGAGCTTGTGCTGCCTTAGCTCGTAGTGGGATATATAAAAAGTGCGTAAAGCACCGTTCGCTGCTTCCAACCCCATCTGCGGCGAAATTATTCATGCTAACCGAGGCGATAACACAGGTAATAGCGGACCTGCAATTTCATCTCCTTGAGTGCTCAAGCTTTATTGGCATCAAGAGAAGTCGCGTGATATTCTCGATCACCTTTGAAAACACCCCATGAAATATGTCCATTTCGATCAAAACTCCTCAAGAAATCGAAAAAATGCGCGTTGCTGGCCGTCTGACTAGCGAAGTTCTTGATTACATCACACCGTTTGTCAAGGCAGGCAATACCACCAACGAACTGAACCAACTGTGTCATGATTTGATCGTCAATGTGCAAAAAGGCATCCCTGCACCGCTTAATTACGCGCCGAACGGGCACAGCCCCTACCCGAAGTCGATTTGTACTTCGATCAATCACCAGATATGTCACGGCGTGCCTAGTGAGAAAGAGCTCAAAAATGGCGATATAGTCAACCTTGACATAACGGTTATAAAAAAAGGCTATCACGGCGACAGCAGCCGCATGTTCTATATCGGCGAGCCATCAATACAGGCTCGACGCTTATGCGAAACTACATATCAAGCTATGTGGCGCGGCATTCGCTCGGTCAGACCGGGCGCATATCTTGGTGATATCGGTCATGCCATTCAGAGTTACGTAGAGCCATTAGGATACAGCGTAGTGCGCGAATTTTGCGGCCATGGCATAGGACAGAATTTTCATGAGGAGCCGCAAGTTCTGCATTACGGTCGCCCCAAAACTGGATTAAAACTCGAACCAGGAATGACCTTCACCATCGAGCCGATGATCAATGCCGGCAAGGCGGACATCAAACAGCTCGGCGACGGCTGGACCGTCGTCACCAAAGACCACAGCCTGTCGGCGCAATATGAACACACCATACTCGTCACCGATAAAGGCTACGAAGTGTTGACCGTTTCCGATGGCTGCCCTCCCCCTCCGAGCATCTAACACTATCGCCGAGTTGCGCGAGTCTTTGCGCAGCGATCGCCTGGCTCTCGAACAAAGTTTTCTGCAACCGTTGCAACTGGTTAATCCCCGCAAGGGGGAGGCCGGTGGGTTCCCCGCTGCTGTGCAGCGACCCTCCCGCACAGGAAAAGCGGCGCGCCTGCTGGGTGCGCACAGCAAGCTGATCGACCAATATCTGCGCCGTGTCTGGCAACAGCTCGCAATGCCGCAGCATATCGCGCTGGTGGCGGTGGGCGGCTACGGACGCGGCGAACTGTATCCCAAGTCGGACATCGACCTGCTGATCCTGCTGGAGACCGAGCCGGATTCCGATTTGCAGAAAAAATTACACGATTTGGTCGGAATGCTCTGGGACATTGGCCTGGAAGTCAGCCACAGCATCCGCAGCGTGGCGCAATGCCTGATCGAATCGGCCGACATCACCGTGCAGACCAACTTGCTGGAAGCACGCCTGCTGACCGGCAATGAGAACCTGTTCAAGACGCTGCACGATGCGGTGCGGCAGCATCTCGACCTGCGCAAGTTCTTTCACACCAAACAGCACGAGCAACAGCAGCGCCATAAACGTTTCCTTGATTCCGATTTCAATCTCGAACCCAATATCAAGGAAAGTCCGGGCGGCCTGCGCGACCTGCAAACCATCACCTGGATCTGCCGCGCGGCGGGAATAGCCACACGCTGGACGGATCTCGCCGGTGCCGGCCTGATCACACCTGCCGAGGCGCGCCAGATCGCGCAACACGACGCGTTGCTGCAAACCCTGCGCATCCGTTTGCATTACCTCGCCAAGCGGCGCGAAGACCGTTTGATATTCGAATTCCAGACCCCGCTCGCCGAGCAGATGGGCATAGAAGCATCGGCCAACCGCCGCGCCAGCGAACATCTGATGCAACGCTATTACCAGACCAAAAGAGCGGTGCTCCAATTCAACACCATCCTGCTGCAAAATCTGCACGACCACTTGCTCCGGGAATCGCCTCAACTGCACGCCCTTAACGAACGATTCATAGCCGTCGGAACATTGCTGGAGATACGCGACGAAGATCTGTTTGAACGATCTTCCGGGGCGATCTTCGAACTCTTTCTGCTGATGGAGCAACACCCCGAGCTGACCGATCTCAGCGCGAAGACATTGCGCGCACTGTGGCGCGCGCAGCACCACATCGATGCGGCATTCCGTACAGACCAGCAGAACCGGGCACAGTTTATGGAGATACTGCGCCAGCCACAAGGGGTGCTGCACGCGCTGCGGCGGATGAATCAATACGGCATACTCGGCGCATACATTCCCGCGTTCGGGCGCATCGTCGGACAGATGCAGCACGACCTGTTCCATGTCTACACAGTGGACGAACACATCCTGATGGTGGTGCGCAACCTGCGCCGCTTCGCTGCGCCCGCGTTCGCGCACGAGTATCCGCTGTGCAGCCAATTGATCGGCGAATTCGCCCGCCCCGAAGTGCTGTATATCGCCGGGCTGTTTCACGACATCGCCAAGGGGCGCGGCGGCGACCATTCGCAACTCGGCAAAAAAGACGCAAGCACATTCTGCAAGCTGCACCAGCTCAGCCATGACGACACCGAGCTGATCGTGTGGCTGGTCGAACAACATCTCACCCTTTCCGCCACCGCGCAAAAGCAGGACCTGTCCGATCCCGATGTGATCGCCAATTTTGCAGCAAAAATAAAGAACGACCGCTATCTGGTCGCGCTGTATCTGTTGACGGTCGCAGACGTGCGCGGCACCAGCCCGAAAGTATGGAACGCCTGGAAAGCCAAACTCATAGAAGACCTGTTCCGCTATACGCGCCGCTACCTGCGCGACGGCAAAGTAGCCGACCAGCTCGGCGATATCCGCCGCGAGGCGACCACCCAGCTCAATCTTTATGCGATGTCGCCGGACACCTATCAACTACTGTGGGCGCAACTCGACGACAGTTATTTTCTCGATCACGAGGCGCAAGAGATCGCCTGGCATACCCGCTCTCTGGCGTACAAGGTGAATACCGATACCGCCATCGTCAAGGCGCGCCTGAGTCGAATGGGGGAAGGATTACAGGTGATGGTGTATTGCCCGGATCAGCGCGGATTGTTCGCGCGCATCTGCGATTTTTTTGCGCGCATGAATTACACCATCGTCGAGGCCAAGATACACACCACCCAGCACGGTTACGCGCTAAACAGCTTCCAGATCATGGAAGCGATGCGCAGCAACACCGTCTATCGCGACATCATGACCTACATCGA
>JBAQWL010000036.1:0-12575 GCA_049298895.1 Gallionella sp. | reverse complement strand
GCACTGTTTGAGCACGTGGCCGCGCAGTGGATCGTGCGAGTTGCGCAGCCGCCTGACCAGTCGAGCAACGCAGGGAACCCCGAAGGGGCGGTAAACCGGGGGCGCCTTCTTTGGGTTACCTTTCTTGGCAAGACAAGAAAGGTAACTTGCTGCCGGGCAACCCCCGGCGGTGTTGATTCGTTTTCTTGTCGTTCATGCTTCGACAGGCTCAACACGAACGGTTATTCATTGTTGTTTGGTTACGCGATAAAACTGCTAACCCAACCTACGCGCTGTGCAGATATCGAAGTTGCATCAAGCCATCCGGATATTGCTTAGCCTCAACCAGCCTCAGCTTCTCAGTCGATCCCGACGGCGCAAACAGTGGAATCCCGTCTCCCAGTATCACCGGGATGATGGTGACTATATATTCAGTGATAAGTCCATGAAATTGGAATGAAGCGGCCAGCGCACCGCCGCCCACCAGCCATGCGCGTTTAAACCCTCGCGATGCGATTTCTGACACGACCAGCGCGGGACTCTGCGTGGTGACCGCCACATCAGCGGGTACATTCTTGGTGCTGCCATGCGAGAACACCCAGCATGGCTTTCCGGGGTATGGCCACACTGCAAAGGAAAGGCTCTTCTCATAGGTTTTGCGTCCCATCAGCACTGCGTCTACCGACTTGTAGAATTGCGCATAACCGTAGTCTTCGTCACCGCCCTCGTAAGGCGCGAGCCAGTCCAGCCCGCCGTCGGGTTTTGCGATGTAACCATCGACACTGGCTGCCACGTAATAGACAAGCTCGAACACCATGTCTCTCCGAAATGTTTAGCCTACAACTCCACGATCACCGGCGTATGATCAGAAGGCCGTTCCAGTTTGCGCGGGGCTATGTCTATCACGCAGCTTTTGCATTGCGCAGCCAGCGGTTCGCTGATCAGGATATGGTCTATACGCAAGCCCATTTTGCGGCGGAACGCCATCATCCGGTAGTCCCACCAACTAAAAGATTTTTCAGGCTGCTCGAATAAACGAAAGCTATCACGCAGGCCGAGCTGTTCCAGATTGCGGAACTTCGCGCGTTCCGGTTCGCTGACCAGCACATTGCCTTGCCATGCCACCGGATCATGCACGTCGCGGTCTTCCGGCGCGATGTTGTAGTCGCCCAGCAGCACCAATTTCGGATAACGCGCCAACTCCTGCTGCAGCCAATCATGCAACGCGGTGAGCCAGCCGAGTTTGTATTGGTATTTGTCGGAATCGATGCTCTGTCCATTCGGTATGTAGACGCACACGACGCGAATATCGCCGAATGTCGCGGCGATGACGCGCTTCTGTTCGTCTGCGAAGTCCGGGATGCCGATCTGCACTTCGCTGGCTGGTGCGCGGCTCAGGATCGCCACGCCGTTATAGGTCTTCTGTCCGCTGAATACACTGTGATAACCCGCCGCCTCTAATTCAGCCTGCGGAAAATCGCTGTCCTGTTGTTTGGTTTCCTGCAGGCACAGCACGTCAACCGGATTCGCAGCCAGCCAATCAAGCACATGCGGCAAGCGCACTTTCAGCGAATTGACGTTCCAGGTTGCCAGCTTCACGGCAAGAGCAGAGTTTCTGTGTCAGATGGGTTTGAGGCAGTGGGCACGACAGGTTGATGAGTTGATGCACGATACGGTGCGCGCTCTGGATAGCCGGCGATGTCGAGCTCCCCATTCCACTTTCCGGCCAGAAAGCCTTTTAAAATAGTCTTGCCCACCACAAGGGTGGGCACAACCTCGCTACTCGCAACTTGCTTGAACGCATCGACTTCATCTTTGGTGCGCAGTATTTTTTCGCTAAAGGGGATACCGCGCTCGCTCAATAAATTGCGTGCCTGAATACAAAGTTCCTCGCAGCTAGGGACAACATACAAAACGACCGGGAAGTGCTGCTGCGCGATACGCGTTTCGTAGGGCAGATATTCGCTTGGTGTGACTCCCGCTGGGAAATTCCTGACCTCGATTTCGATCTGATCTGCTGGCGGTACATCACCGTAATACACTTTGCCGGAATCATCCACCCAGCGATACAGCTCACCGGCTTGCGCAAATAGAGATATGCACGCCAAACAACTCAGCGACAATATGATGCGTTTCATATTACCTCCCTGTGAATCACAGCTTGTTCGATCAGCCCATTATGACGTAACAGTGCGTCTATGCTAGGTTCACGTCCTCGAAATGCCGAGAATGACTGCATCGCATCGCGGCTGCCGCCCATCGCCAAAATCTCGCTGCGAAAACGCGCGCCGACATCCGGATTCAGCACACCGTTTTCTTCGAACAGGCTATACGCATCGGCGGACAGCACTTCCGCCCATTTATAGCTGTAATAGCCAGCGGCATAGCCACCGGAGAAGATGTGCGAAAAACTGTGCGGGAAACGATGAAATGCGGGCGGAATCAACACCGCAACTTCGGCGCGTACTTCGTCGAGTAACTGCAAGATGGATTTCGCTCCACCTGCTTCGAAATTACTGTGCATCAACATATCAAACAGCGAGAATTCTATCTGGCGCAGGGTTTGCAGACCGCTCTGGAAATTCTTCGCGGCGAGCATCTTGTCAAACAGCGTTCGAGGCAAGGGTTCGTCATTATTGGCATGACGCGTCATGCCACACAGCACATCCCACTCCCAGCAGAAATTTTCCATGAACTGGCTGGGCAGTTCGACTGCGTCCCATTCCACCCCGTTGATGCCTGACACAGCCAGGTCTTCCACTTCTGTCAGCAAATGGTGCAGGCCATGACCGAACTCGTGAAAAAGCGTAATCACTTCGTCATGGGTGAATACCGCCGGACGTCTGCCGTCACTGCGCAGGTTCTTTTCGTGCGCCGAAGCAGCCGCGGCAGCCGACTCGTGGACGCTCCCATCCCGCTGCGCGGGGACCTGCTCACCGCTCGCAGTTACGCCGCCAACCGGCGGGGAGAAATTACAGTTCAGATACGCGACCGGCGTCTGGATGCCGGAAGGCAAACGGCGGCGCGCGATCACATCATCCATCCAAGCGCCGCCGCGCTTGCTGCTGCGCGCATACAGATCGAGATAAAACTGGCCAACCAATTTCCCTCGCGCATCGCGGATATCGAAAAAGCGCACATCGTCATGCCACACCGGTGCGCTGGCCGCAATGATCTGCAAACCGTACAGCGTCCCAACCAGCTTGAACATGCCTGGCAGCACTGCATCCTCGGGAAAATACTGCTTCACCTCCTGCTCGGAAAACGCGTAGCGCTGCTCGCGCAGTTTCTCGCTGACGTAGCTAATGTCCCATGACAGCAGTTCCTGCAATGCTAATTCAGCGCGGGCAAATTCGCGCAGCTCGGCCAGGTCTTTCTCAGCAAAGGGGCGCGCGCGTTGCGCCAGCTCGTGCATGAACTCGATCACCTGCTGTGGTGAATTCGCCATCTTGCTGGCCAGCGACAATTCACCATAATTGGCAAAACCCAACAGCCCGGCTTCCTCACCACGCAACTTGACGATCTCTTCCATCAGCGGCGTGTTGTCCCATTTTGGCTTGCCGAACTCACTGGCACGCGTGACATAAGCACGGTACATTTGCTCACGCAACGCACGATTGTCTGCATATTGCATTACCGGCATGTAGGATGGCGCTTGCAACGTGAAAAGCCAACCAATTTTATTTACGGCCAGCGCAGCTTCCTGAGCCACTTGCAGGGTGTCTTCCGGTAATCCGCTCAACTCGTTTTTATTTTCTATCAGTAAAGTATAGTCGTTGGTCGAGTCCAATAAATTATCAGAGAAGCGCGATGACAATTCCGCCAGTCGCTCTTGGATGTCCAGATAGCGTGCCTTTTGGGCATCGGACAGCTCCGCACCGCCGAGACGGAAATCGCGCAGCTCGTTCTCGATGATTTTTTTGCGCGCCGCACTCAAACCCGTATATTCTGAACTGCTGCGCAATAACTTGAATTTCTCGAACAACGCGAGATTCTGTCCAAGCTCGGTGTAATACTGGGTGATCTTGGGCAGCACGACGTTATAAACCTCACGCAATTCCTGGCTGTTCATCACCGCGTTCAAGTGGCCGACCGGGCCCCAGGCACGCGACAGCCGCTCATTGGCATCCTCCATCGGCGCAACGAAGTTTTTCCAAGTGGGTTGCGCGCTGTCGGTCAACAACCCCGCGATCAACGCGCGGTTCTCCACCAGCAAATGTTCTATCGCAGGAGCGACGTGTTCGGGTTTGATCTCCGCAAAACGCGGCAATCCTGTGAAGTCTAGTAATGGATTCATGGTAATGCCTGAGAATAAAATTGGTTAGCAGGCTGTTGCAAAACGTAGCGAGCGCAGCCAAGACAAGGCGAAAATGGGCGAAAAACCGGAGTGTACGTAGGTGTACATGAGGATTTTGAGCCCATTTTTAACGCAGTATTGGCAAGCGCAGTAGTTTTGCAACAGCCTGCTAGGTTTGATAGACCAACTTGCCATCGACCAGCGTAAAACGCACCTTGCCTTGCATCTCGCGACCGATAAACGGCGTGTTTTTGCCTTGACTTTTCAACGCGCAAGACTCAACTTTCCAATAAACCTCCGGCTCGAACACGCACACGTCGGCAACAGCGCCAACACTCAGATGACCGGCATTCAAGCCCAGTATCTGTGCAGGGTGCAACGTGGCCTTGGCGATTGCATCGGTAAGCGCAAGTTTATCTTCCTGAGCCCATTTCAACACCAGCGGCAGCAACAATTCCAGGCCAGTCGCGCCGGCTTCGGCTTCAGCAAAGGGCAGTTGCTTAACATCCTCATCCACCGGCGCATGATTGGAACATATCGCGTCAATCGTGCCATCCTGCAATCCGGCGCGCAATGCTGCCCGATCGCGCAAACTGCGCAGTGGCGGACTCAGGTGACAATTCGGATCGAAAAAGCCGATGTCCATTTCAGACAGGTGCACATGGTTTATTGAAACATCACAAGTCACTGCCAGCCCTTGTTTCTTGGCGGCACGGATCATTTCCACGCCCGCCTCGCTGGAAATACGACAGATGTGCAACTTCACACCGGTCTCGCGCGCCAGTGACAGCATCGTCGCAAGGGCAATGGTTTCGGCGCACACCGGAATGGCGGGTAAACCGCAGCGCGTTGCCACTTCTCCATCATGCACCACGCCGTTTCTGGCGAGGAAGCTGTCCTGCGGGCGCAGCCACACAGAAAAACCGAAGGTGGCGGCATATTGCATGGCACGCATCAGCACGCGCGTATCGGTGAGCGGCGCATCCGCCTGGCTGAAGGCGATACATCCGGCATCTACCAATTCTGCCATTTCGGTCAGTTCCTGCCCTTTCAGCCCCGAGGTTAAAGCCCCAACAGGATAGACATGCGCCTGGTTCAAATTGCGCGCACGGTGCTTAAGCATTTCTACCAAGCCCGGCTCGTCCAATGGTGGATCGGTGTCAGGCGGACAGGCAAGACTGGTAACGCCACCCGCCACCGCCGCATTCATTTCCGACTCCAGCGTCGCCATATATTCATAGCCCGGCTCACGCAGCCGGGCAGCCAGATCGATCAGGCCGGGTACCACGACCAGCCCCTTCGCGTTGATGACTTTTTCGGCGACAAAGCCTCGCGGTGGGGCACCTATTGCCGCGATATTGCCTGCAGCGATGAACACGTCGCTCACGGCATCGATATTATTTTTCGGGTCGATCAAATGCCCGTTCTTGATCTGGATATTCATTTTGTCCCCGCCAACATACTCATCACCGCCATGCGCACCGCAATGCCGAAAGTTACCTGTGCGAGGATCACCGAATGCGGACCATTTGCCACGCTGGAGTCAATTTCGATACCACGATTCATCGGTCCAGGGTGCATCACGATGGCATCCGGTTTGGCGCGCGCCAACTTTTCTTCAGTGAGGCCATAGTATTTGAAATATTCCTGTGCCGAAGGCAAAGCCGCACCCTGCATGCGCTCATTCTGCAAGCGCAGCATCAGCACTACATCCACATCACGCAAGCCCTGTGCCATATCGTGATAAACCTGCACGCCGAGATTTTCGACCATCGCGGGCAACAGCGTTTTGGGTGCGATCACGCGCACTTCCGGCACGCCGAGCGTAGTCAGTGCGTGGATCTGCGAACGCGCTACCCGCGAATGCAGCACATCGCCGACGATCGCCACACGCAGATTGTGAAACTCTTTTTTGTAGTGGCGGATGGTAAACATATCCAGCAGCGCCTGAGTGGGATGCGCATGGCGTCCGTCGCCGGCATTGATGACATGAATCTCGGGCGCAACGTGCCGCGCAATGAAATGCGCCGCGCCGCTTTGCGCATGGCGCACCACGAACATGTCGGCGTGCATGGCGCACAGGTTATCCACGGTATCCAGCAGGGTTTCACCCTTACTGGTGGATGATGCGCCGATGTTGAGATTGACCACGTCAGCCGACAATCGTTTGGCGGCAATCTCAAATGTGGTGCGAGTACGCGTGCTGTTCTCGAAGAACATGTTGAAAACCGACTTGCCCTGCAGCAGCGGCACATTTTTAATCTCAAATCCATCGCTGACATCGATGAAGGTCCCGGCCCGGTCAAGTATTTCGCGCACGATGCTCACTGGCAAACCCTCGGTGGTCAGCAGATGCTGCAGTTCGCCTTGTTTGTTCAGTTGAGGATTGTTCATGGACACCACCATAAATTCATTTTTGCGAGCATCCGCTGTGTGGATTGCCTGCTTAAACTACTTCGGGCGAATCCACCCGCAAGGGATAGGCCATCGGGTGCCCCGCTGCTGCACAGCAACCCTATCGCTCGCGGCGTTACGGGTTCGCTCATTCCTGAGCGTAACGGTCGTCGCTTTAGCGACGGCGACTGCACGCCCTGCCCCTTGCGGGTGTGTCTATCCATCTTGATGCCCTATCATTCGCTGCGCGTCTCCTTGCGCCTCATCCCGCCAGATAGAATTGCTAGCGGTGTCCAACTACGATTATGCCTGCTGTGGGTTCATCAAAATACGCCTGCAAGATTTGCTGTGCCGCATATTGATCGATCAACGCCTTCTGTTTCATGCCGCGGATACCTTCCTGGTTCAACTGAGCACTTGCGGCGAGCGAAGTATAACGTTCATCCAGCAAAATCGTCGGCAATTTAAACCGCCCCTTGAGGCGGTTGGCAAAGCGGCGGCACAGGGCTGTCATTTGATGAGGTGTACCGTCATCATTGCTCGGCAAGCCTACTACCAACGCGGCTGGCTGCCATTCGGCCAGCAGTACGGCAATGGCCGCAAAGCGCGCCTCTGTTTTTTCTTCGTCTATGGTGGTCAACGGCTTGGCGTGGCGCAGTAATGCATTGCCGACGGCGATGCCGATACGTTGGGTGCCAAAATCGAATGCGAGAAGTGTACCGGAGAACTGAGGACTGAGGACTGAGGACTGAGGACTGAGTGTTGTCGCTTCACGGATTTTTTTGTCTTCTGTCAGCGTAGCGTCTGTCCTCTGTCTTCCGGAGTCAGGCATGCCCGGCCTCTTCCACCAGCGAGGCATAATCCACGCCGAGCAAGCCCATCGCCGCTGCAAGCCGCTCCTCGGCTGGCAAATCGAACAGGATGTGCTCGGAAGCTGACACCGTCAGCCAGGCATTTTCGGTAATCTCATGCTCCAACTGACCCTGATCCCAACCCGCATAACCCAGTGTAACAATGATGTTGCGCGGCCCCCGCCCTACACCCATTGCCTCGAGTATATCCTTGGACGTAGTCAAAGCCAGCTTGTCGTTGATGCGTAACGTGGACTCCCAGTTTCCCACCGTGTCATGCAACACGAAGCCGCGCTCGGTCTGCACCGGCCCCCCGAAGTGTACTGGCGTTTTCTCCAGCCTGGCCTGATGTAGCGGAATGTTGATCTGACCGAACAGCTCGCTCAGCGTGAGGCTGATAGGGCGATTCACCACTATGCCCAGCGCGCCATTATCGTTGTGTTCGCATACATAAATAAGGCTGCCAGCGAAGTAGCCCTCCTGTATGGCAGGCATGGCAATAAGGAAGTTGTGGGTCAAATTGAAATCGGACATACCGCCATTGTAACTGCCTGCGCTTGACCCCACAATTTGAATCATAGCAATTTCTGAAACCCAAATATGCTCACTGCTGCTGACTTGGGTCTATTTTTGTATGCTGCCCTATTTGATCGCTTTACGATGACCTGACATTGGGCACGCCACGGCATGCCTGATTTCCCTGACGAAATTTTCCGCCACTGCTGAGCCAACCGTTTATGGCCTATTCACATTCTCGCTGGCACCACTTGCTTATATGTTACGAATGGCGCCAATACCACGCCAATACCAATGGAGCCAAAAAAATTTTGCGCTGGCAGCTAATTTGAACTAGTATTTCCCTTGACCCTGTACCTTCGATAGCTCCAGTCGGTCAGTATCTGACTGTTTTGGGCATAAGGTTTTGTGTCGCAGGTCAGGCGAGTGTTAGCATGCATCCGTCGGGACATTTTGTTTGATGGTTAAGTTTCGGCAGTAACTATCCTTTGCAGTGCATATCTGGCGCAGCGTGTATCTGTTAACAATATTCTATCAATCTTTGGAGGCCAAAAATGGTAACAGCAAAAAGTTTGGACATGAAATACCCTAAGCAAAGGAAATTGGCGGGTTTATTAAGTGCTTCGATAGCGGGCTTGTTGTTAACCATTCCAGTTCTGGCGCAGGCAGATACTGCAGGAGGAGTCCCGTTACACGGCTTTGCCGATGTGGGCTTTGCCATGCATAGCAAGCAAGCCACTCCCGACCCGAAGGGATTTAACGTGGGCTCGCTCGACTTCTATCTGACCCCGCAATTCGACGACAACGTCAAAGCGCTGATCGAGATTATTTTCGAGACCACTTCGGACGGTGGTGTGGCGACCGATCTGGAGCGCATGCAATTGGGTTATACCTTCAGCGATAGTGCCACGCTGTGGTTGGGACGCTTCCACGCGCCCTTTGGATATTGGAATACCGGCTTTCACCACGGCGCCCAGATCCAGACCGCGGTGTTGCGGCCGCGTTTCCTCGATTTCGAGGACAAGGGCGGCATCCTGCCGGCGCACATGGTGGGGTTGATGGCCAACGGCAAATTGAGTGCCGGTGACGGCAAGTTCACCTACGATGCCTTCGTGGGCAACGGACCCGGGATTGCTTTAAGTGCTGCATCAACTGCTGGCGAATTGGACATCCAGACAGCCGGTGACAATAATCACCAGGCCATGGTCGGGATAAATCTGGGCTATGAGTTCTCCGGCATAGCGGATGGCCTGAGACTGGCGGTGCATGCCTTGAACGGCGATGTGGAAGACGATAATGCTTCCACTTGGCTTGCTTCCAACAACAACATAACAGAGCTAAGCATGGCCGGCGGTTCGGTCATTTATCAGGCGAACGACTGGGAAGTGATGGGCGAATACTATCGTTTCAGCAACAAGGACAAGAGCGGCAACACCGGCTCGCACACCAGCTGGGCCGACTACCTGCAGATAGGCAAGAATTTCAGCGACCTGACTCCCTTCGTGCGCTTTGAAAAAACGGTGCTCAACCAGGCGGACAATTATTTCAACCTGCAAAACAGCGGCCAGTCCTACGACAGACAGGTGCTGGGGCTGAAGCACGATCTGAATCAAAAATCATCGCTGAAGTTCGAGCTGCTCCATACTAAGTTTGTGGCAGATATCGCAAGACCTGCTTCCAACTATCGCAGCCTGCTCGCACAATACGCCATCCGTTTCTAAGCTAAAGGAGATCAAATATCATGAAATCAACTTTATTCAGATTTATATTTGTCCCCCTATTAGCCTTGTCGCTTTCCCATGTTGCCAATGCGGCTGACGTGGCTGTCATTTCAAACTCGGGAATCTCCATCTCCGAAGGGGAGGTAAAGGATGTATTCCTCGGGGAGAAACAATTCGCCGGGAGCACCAAGCTGATCCCGGTCGACAACTCATCACTGCAAGAAAGTTTTTTGTCGCAATTCATGCAATTGAGTGCTGCGAAATACAATAACTTGTGGACCAAGAAATCATTTCGCGACGGCCTGACACCGCCTGAGGTGAAGGCTGGCGATGCCGCGGTTATCGACTACGTCAAACGGACACCTGGAGCGGTCGGTTATGTTTCCACCGCGCCGTCAGGAGTGAATGTGGCCAGGTGATGGATGAGGCAACTCTGATATAACCCGCAGGACAAAAGTTGCTGATTATTTAGCCTGGCGACGGGTTGCTGCCTAATACTGAACATTGAAAGCTCCCGGGCCTGCCGGGGGTTTCACGCGCTTCACGCGCTTCACGCCGCAAATTGGGGCCCGGCGCGACCAAAAATCAAAATCGCACTTACCGCCACCGTGCTTCGCGTGGATATCCGCGCGATATGAGCAATTTCCCTGATACGATCGATTCATATACCCTTTATCTAGATACGATTTACCCTGCCGCTTTGTGATTCGAAAAAATCCATCGAGCGACTCGCGATATTTTGTAGCGGCAATATTTCGCACACACCGCCCGCCGCTATCGCCTCTTTGGGCATGCCAAAAACCACGCAACTGGCCTCATCTTGAGCAATGGTGTGAGCGTCAGCATGGCGCATTTCCAACAAACCCTGCGCGCCATCTTTACCCATACCGGTGAGTATGATACCCAGCGCATTGGCCCCGGCAACATTGGCAGCCGAACGAAACAACACATCAACCGACGGACGATGACGGTTTACCAGCTCACCTTGGTTCAACTGGGTCATATAATTTGTGCCACTACGCTTGAGCAGCAGATGCGAGTGCCCAGGCGCAATGTAGGCATGGCCCGGCAGTACGCGCTCGTTATGTTCTGCTTCCTTGACCGAAATTTTGCACAGACTGTTCAACCGCTCGGCAAACGACTTGGTAAAATGCTCCGGCATATGCTGCGTCACCAGAACAGCCGGCGCATCTGCAGGCAGCTTGGTCAATATCTCTTTGATCGCTTCGGTGCCACCGGTTGATGCGCCGATGACGAGGAGTTTTTCAGTGGAAAGAAAACGCCCTGCGACACTGGGCAATATCGCATCCGCTGATAATTTCCCTTGGACAGCCGAGTCAACGGCCTTTTTATTCACGCGT
The DNA here is from genome assembly GCA_049298895.1 of Gallionella sp. Lineage (GTDB taxonomy): Bacteria > Pseudomonadota > Gammaproteobacteria > Burkholderiales > Gallionellaceae > Gallionella. The sequence continues at coordinate 1,456 of JBAQWL010000036.1, read as the reverse complement.
GACAGGGCGGCCGCGCGGATCTTGTCGGTAATCGTGATGCCATATTCTTCCATGCCGCGCTCAATGTCCAGCTTGGGCTTGGATATGAAATCCACCGCGCCCAATTCCAACGCACGGAAGGTAATATCGGAACCGAGCTCAGTCATTGTCGAAACCATAACCACCGGCATCGGGCGCAAACGCATCAGCCGCGCCAGAAAATCCAGCCCGTCCATCTTGGGCATTTCCACATCCAAAGTCAGCACGTCCGGATTGAGTGACTTGATCATCTCGCGCGCAGCCAGTGGATCGGGAGCGGCTCCCACGCACTCCATATCCTTTTCCCGATTGATGATTTCCTTCATCACGCCGCGGATCAGCGCAGAATCATCTATCACCAACACCTTAATCTTATGCTTTTTCATATTTACTTTTGGACAAAAAACCAGTTTATATCCGTTGCAGCGCCACGCCTTTTTTAAGTTTACCAAGCCCCCAAACCGGCAAGGCTTTCATTACGAATTCATTATCTATCGAACAATTCCACGTCGCCTTCCAGCTTGGCGTGACGCAAGCGTTTGTTATATTCAACTTCGCGGGTAAGAATCGTTTGGTTGTGCAACTGTTTCAAATCTTTCACCCTGACTTTCCCGGTACTGGGGAAGTAGTACACTTTACGCGGATAAATATCGAGTAAATCTTGCGCTGCGACGGTAATTTTTTCCGTCCTAAGAAATTGCAGCACAAATTCTGCATTCCGCTCACCAACGTTACCAACGGAGAAACCACGCAATACCGCTGCGCCACCGAACACTTTTGCCTCGAAATTACTCCGCTTCGCACCCATCTTGAGCAAATGGTTAATCAGTATTTCCATGGCATAAGCACCATAGCGTGCCGACTCACCCAGCAGAGTGTTTTGATCATGGCCGCTATCGGGCAGCATAAAGTGGTTCATACCGCCGATCCCGCTGACCCTGTCACGTATGCATGCACAGACACAAGATCCCAGCACGGTAACCAAAACCATGTTACGTCCAGTTGCATAATATTCGCCCGGTAATATCTTGGCTGCCTCGGTATGAAGCTCCCGGTCAAAATACAGGTGCGGAGAGAGAACTTCTTGGTAACCCTGTTCAGACATTCTGAACCTTTCCTTTCGGCTTCGTCATTGAGTCTGTTGAATTACTTTTTTGATCACGTCCATGAGAATGAGCCTTTGCCAACTCATATACCGTATTCCTGCGTAACTTGAACAAGTGTGCGGCATTAAAAAAACTCTCCGAATGACCTGCGAAGACCAGGCCGTCTGGCCGCAACAACGGTACAAATCGTTGCAATATATCAAGTTGCGTTTTTTTATCAAAATAAATCATCACATTGCGGCAAAAGATCGCATCCAGCAGTCCAGAACCCGGACTGGAATCACTCAGTAAATTGAATGGCCTGAAAGTAATCATGTTGCGCAACTCCGGCC
>JBAQWL010000035.1:0-12875 GCA_049298895.1 Gallionella sp. | reverse complement strand
GGACAGAGACGATTGAGCGTTTGGGCATCGCAGTCAGCGAATTGAGCAAGGAGCAACAGCAAGAGTTGCAAGTCACTGGCGGGCTGGTAGTGGAGAAAGTCGAAGGTGCGGCTGCACATGCCGCAGGTTTAAGTCAGGGGGACGTATTGCTGGCGATCGGTAATTTGCAAATCCGCTCCGTGGCGCAATTCAATGATTTCATCAAGCAGGTTCCTAAAGGGCGGAATGTGGCATTACTCGTTCGACGAGGTGAAAGTGCCATATATGTTGCAATCAGGCTAGACGAAAAATAGTTTTAAATGTCGACCGGCCGGATTAACACCCAGCCCAAAAAAACCTAGCTGGTATAAATATCCCGCTCACCTACCGGCTGGGTAAAAAACAACTCGCAACTTGCATGTACTCGCGGCTCACAGTGTCCTACTGCTGCATGAGTTGTGGGTTTCTGGATCATCACAGTCCTGCGTGCTTTGCCCAAATCGGCTAGAATCCGCGATTTTCGCGAAAGCACCCTTTTGGGCGTGATTTATCATTTTGGACTCCATGCAGCTAATTCGTAATTTCTCCATCATTGCCCATATCGACCACGGCAAGTCCACTTTGGCAGACCGTATCATCCAGCTGTGCGGCGGGTTATCCGACCGCGAGATGGAGGCGCAAGTGCTTGATTCAATGGCTTTGGAGCGAGAGCGCGGTATCACCATCAAGGCGCAGACCGCATCATTGCAGTACCGGGCGCGCGACGGGCAGGTTTATAACCTCAACCTGATCGATACGCCGGGGCATGTAGATTTTTCTTACGAAGTGTCGCGCTCGCTGTCAGCATGTGAAGGTGCGTTGCTGGTGGTGGATGCCTCACAGGGTGTGGAAGCGCAGACTGTAGCGAACTGTTACACCGCGCTGGATCTGGGTGTGGAAGTGGTGCCGGTGCTGAACAAGATTGACCTGCCTTCGGCAAATCCGGAAAACGCAATCGAAGAGATCGAGGATGTGATCGGCATAGCCGCTCAAGACGCGACACGCTGTTCGGCCAAGACCGGCGAAGGCGTACTGGACGTGCTGGAGGCATTGATCGTCAAGGTGCCACCACCAAAAGGTGACCCTGGCGAGCCCCTGCAGGCACTGATTATCGATTCCTGGTTCGATAACTATGTCGGTGTGGTGATGCTGGTGCGGGTGGTGAATGGCATGCTTAAGCCCAAGGAAAAAATCCTGTTGATGGCAACGGGTGCGCAACAATTGACCGAACATATCGGCGTGTTCACGCCAAAATCCGAGCCGCGTGAAAATTTAAGTGCGGGTCAGGTCGGATTTGTTATCGCCGGCATCAAGGAACTGAAAGCGGCCAAGGTCGGCGACACGATTACCCACCTTGCCAAGCCGGCGAAGCAACCGTTGTCCGGATTCAAGGAAGTTCAGCCGCAGGTGTTTGCCGGGCTATTCCCGGTGGAGTCGAACCAATATGAGGCATTGCGCGACTCGCTCGAAAAGTTGAAGCTGAACGATGCCGCATTGCAGTACGAGCCGGAAGTTTCGCAGGCGCTGGGCTTTGGTTTCCGCTGCGGATTCCTCGGCCTGTTGCACATGGAGATCGTGCAGGAGCGCCTGGAGCGCGAGTTCGACATGGATTTGATCACCACCGCGCCGACGGTGATCTACCAGGTCGTGCAGCGCGACGGCACGATACTGACAGTGGACAATCCGTCCAAGATGCCCGACCCCTCCAAGATCGAGGAAATCCGCGAGCCTATCGTCACGGTGAATCTGTACATGCCGAATGAGTACGTCGGCGCGGTCATTACCCTGTGTACAAATAAGCGCGGGGTGCAGATCAATATCTCCTATCACGGCAAGCAGGTGCTGCTGGTGTATGAGATGCCAATGGCGGAGATCGTGCTGGATTTCTTCGACAAGCTGAAGTCGGTGTCGCGCGGCTATGCTTCGATGGACTATGAGTTCAAGGAGTATCGCGCAGCGGATGTGGTCAAGGTGGATATGTTGATCAACGCCGAGAAGGTGGACGCACTGGCGGTGATCGTGCATCGCGCCAACAGTCAGCGTCGCGGCCGCGAGGTTGCCGCCAAGATGCGCGAACTGATACCCCGCCAGATGTATGATGTGGCGATCCAGGCGACCATAGGCTCGAACATCATTGCGCGCGAGAACGTCAAGGCGATGCGCAAGAACGTGCTGGCAAAGTGCTATGGTGGCGATATTTCGCGCAAGAAAAAATTGCTTGAAAAACAAAAAGCCGGCAAGAAGCGCATGAAACAGGTGGGCAATGTTGAAATTCCGCAGGAAGCATTTCTGGCTATTCTGCGCGTGGACGATTAAAGTTAAGGAGTAACGATGGATTTTGCGTTAATTATGTTTGTGTTGTTGCTGGTCACTGGCGGTATATGGTTGCTGGATCGTTTTGTATTGGCGAGCAAGCGCGGCAGCGAGGTTGCCGAGCCGTGGTGGGTAGAATATGCCAAGAGCTTTTTCCCTGTGATTTTGATCGTGTTTTTTATCCGCTCTTTCCTGGTCGAGCCGTTCAAGATCCCTTCTGGTTCTATGATTCCGACCCTGCAGGTGGGCGACTTCATCCTGGTGAACAAATTTACCTACGGCATCCGTGTACCTGTCATTAATCGCAAGTTGGTGCAACTCAACGACCCTCAACGGGGTGAGGTGATGGTTTTTCGCTATCCTGAAGACCCGTCTATGGATTATATTAAGCGCGTCGTGGCTGTTTCTGGAGATAGCGTCGAATACCGTAATAAACGCCTGTGGATAAACGGGGTCGAGCAAACGCAGCAGGCTGATGGAGATTACAATTATGTCGAGCCTGGCTTGAACTTCGTGCATACCGAAAAGCGTATTGAGACCTTGGGTGATCACACTCATGAAATGCTGGTCAATCCTGAGATGCCAACGTTACATCTGGGCTCGGTAGCGGAATTCAAAGGCCGCGAAAATTGTATCTACGATATTGAGATGGTGCGCTGCAAGGTTCCTGACGGGCATTATTTCATGTTGGGCGATAATCGCGACAATAGCCGTGACAGCCGTTATTGGGGCTTCGTTCCGGATAACCAAATAGTCGGCAAGGCGTTTTTTGTCTGGATGAATTTTTCGGATTTTAAACGTATAGGTCTACTTTTATAATTGAGTTAGGGGGCTAGGATGAAAGCAATCATGGGTATGCAACAACGAGGCCTGAGCTTTGGCGGGTTTATTTTAGGCGCTTTCTTGCTGGTGCTTGTCAGCATCACTGGCCTTAAAATCATTCCGGTGTATATCCAAAACGCGGAGATCAAAAGCGTGTTTTCTACGATCAGCCATGATCCTGACATGCAGAAAGCTTCACCACGCGAAATTCGCACTTCCTTCGAAAAACGCGCTGATATTGACAATATCACCGCAATAAAGGCCGATGATATCGAAATTAATATTGAGAATGGTCAAATAGAACTGAGCGCGAGTTACTCCGTCAAGGTTCCGCTGTTTGGTAATGCCAGCCTCGTCCTGGAATTTAATCCCAGCAGTGACAAATAAAGATGCCTTCAGGGTACACGGTGCCGACACCTCGGCACAATCTCTGGAACGGAGAAGCGCGCTATGCAAGCTACTGGAGTATGACTTTAAGGAGCCGCAACTGTTGCAGCGTGCTCTCACCCATCGCAGTTATGCGTCTGAGCACAACGAGCGCCTGGAATTTTTGGGTGATAGTATCTTGGGCTGCGTCATCGCAAAGCATCTGTATAGCTCGTACCCGCAGTTGAACGAAGGTGAATTGTCGCGTTTGCGCTCCAATCTGGTCAAGGAAGAAACTTTGGTGGTATTGGCTCAGCAACTCGATCTGGGTAGCCACTTGAGATTGGGTGAGGGCGAGCGCAAAAGTGGCGGTTTTCGCCGTCCTTCGATTCTGGCGGACGGCGTAGAAGCGCTTTTTGGCGCGGTATATCTGGATGCGGGTTTTGCCGCTGCAGAAAAAGTTGTGCTAGGTCTGTTCATTCCTTATTTGGAAAGAGTGGATGTGCTGACACTGGGTAAGGATGCCAAAACCCTGTTGCAAGAATATCTTCAAAGCAAACGCGTCCCGTTGCCGAACTACACTGTGGTCGGCACACAAGGAGAGGCACATGAACAATCGTTCCAAGTCGAATGCGCTATTCCATCACTTGGAATAATCTCTAGCGGTGAAGGCAACAGTCGTCGCAGTGCTGAACAGCAGGCGGCACAAGCTGCCTATCGAAAGCTACCTGCCAAGCTATGATTGAACAGCAAGCAGATTTTCCAAGCAGCAGCCAACATGCGGATACTCTGCCTGAAGTATTTCGCAGCGGTTTTATCGCCATCGTCGGGCGGCCCAACGTGGGCAAGTCCACGCTGCTCAATCACCTGATCGGACAGAAAATCAGCATCACCTCGCGCAAAGCGCAGACTACGCGCCACCGTATTCATGGCATCTACACTGACGCACATGCGCAGTTCGTATTTGTCGACACACCCGGATTCCAAACCAAACATCTCAATGCACTGAATCGAGGTATGAATCGTGTGGTGACCAGCAGTCTGCGCGAAGTGCAGGTGGTGGTGTATGTGCTGGAAGCGTTGCGTTGCGACGAGCGCGATCAGGAAGTGCTCAGGCTGTTGCCGGAAAGCCGCCCGGTGATATTGGCGATCAACAAGATCGACGAGGTGGCTGACAAAGGGCAATTGTTCGCGTTTGCCGAACGCGTCGCGCAGGATTTCAAGTTTGCCGCCATTGTGCCGGTCAGTGCCAAACTGGGCAGCAAGCTGGACGAGCTGCGGGAGGCAATACGCAGCCATCTGCCTGAAGGCGAATTGATTTATGACAAGGATGACATCACTGACCGCAGCGAGCGTTTTCTGGCGGCAGAAATATTGCGCGAGAAAATCTTCCGTTTCACCGGAGACGAGCTGCCCTATTTGACCAGTGTGGTGATAGAACAATTCAAAATGGAGGGCAAGCTGCGCCGTATTCATGCCGCAATCCTGGTGGATCGCGAGGCGCACAAGGCGATGCTGATCGGAAAAAAGGGTGAAAAACTCAAGGAGATCGCCACTCAGGCCCGGCTGGATATGGAAAAGCTGTTCGATGGCAAGGTGTTCCTGGAGGTGTTCGTCAAGTTGCGTAGCGGTTGGGCTGATGACGAACGTGTATTGCGCTCCCTGGGTTACGAATGACCGCCACGAACCGGCATAAAAAACATGACGAGCCGGCATTTGTGCTGCACAGCTATCCATTCCGCGAAACCAGCCTGATCCTTGACGTATTCAGCCGCCAGCATGGCAGACTCGCAATCGTGGCGCGTGGCGCGCGGCGCCCCAGGTCCGGCTTGCGCGGCTTGCTGCTCAATTTTCAGCCGTTGTTGTTGAGCTGGTTTGGCAAGGGCGAAGTGCGCACTTTGCATAGTGCGGAGTGGCAGGGCGGGCAACCTTACCTGCAAGGCACAGCGCTGATGTGCGGGTTTTATCTGAACGAGTTGCTGCTCAATCTGCTGGCGCGCGATGACCCGCATGAGGAACTGTTCGACTATTACCGCGATACCCTGCGGCGTCTGGCAAATCATTTTGACCACGCAGCCACGCTGCGCTGTTTTGAAAAACACCTGCTTCAGGAGTTGGGTTACGCGCTGGTGCTGGAGCGCGAGGCTGTTGGCGATAAGGCAGTACAGGCAGAACTCTGCTATCGTTACGCTGTAGAGCATGGCGTTTTGCCTGAAGTGGGAGAAGAGTCCTCCGGCATACCGGTACTGGGCAAGACGCTGCTCGATATGGCGAAGGATGATTATGCCGACCCTGTCACCGCGCTGCAGAGCAAGCAATTGATGCGCATGTTGCTGAATCACCAACTTGGTGGAAAGATATTGCACACACGGGAACTGATTAAGGACTTTCAAAAACTATGATTAAATTGGGACTGAATATCGATCACGTTGCCACATTGCGGCAGGTGCGCGGGGCACGTTATCCCAACGTGGTGAGGGCTGCGTTGCTGGCGGAATCCGCCGGTGTCGATGCGATCACCCTGCATTTGCGCGAAGATAGGCGCCATATCCAGGATAGGGATGTGGAAGTGCTGCGCGAGATGCTGCAAACACGCATGAATCTGGAGAGCGCTGTAACCGACGAAATGATCGCCATCGCGTTGCGCATCAAACCGCACGATCTGTGTCTGGTACCGGAACGTCGTGAGGAGTTGACCACCGAGGGTGGTCTGGACGTGGTGCGCTACTTCGATAATGTCAGGGCGGCTTGTGATCGTTGTGCCGAAGCGGGCATCCGTGTATCGCTGTTCATCGACCCGGATCAACAGCAAATCGATGCTGCGCGCCGTACCGGAGCGCCGGTGGTGGAATTACACACCGGGAAATATGCCGAGGCGGACAGCGTACCAGAACATCAGCATGAGCTTGAGCGCATTCGTGTCGCAGCGGAACACGCCCATGCACACGGCCTGCAGGTGAATGCCGGGCATGGTTTGAACTACCACAATGTGTTGCCTATCATCACCATCCCTAATCTGGTCGAACTTAACATCGGCCATGCCATCATTGCCGAATCGTTATTTATCGGCCTGGAATCGGCAGTGCAGAAGATGAAAGTACTGCTGGCAGGACAACAGTCCCAGCCATGATTTTTGGCATTGGAACCGACATCGTCAAGCTTGCGCGCATCGAAAGGATGTGGGCGCGCCACGGCGAGCGCTTCTCTACGCGGCTGTTGAGCGGGCGCGAATTGTTGGAACTTGGTGCTTACGCCGACCCGTCCAGGTTTCTGGCGAAGCGATTCGCGGCCAAGGAAGCTTTCTCCAAAGCGGTTGGCAGCGGCTTGCGTGCTCCGGTCAGTCTGCGCCGCATCAGTATCACGCATGATAGCTTGGGCAAACCGGTGTTGCAGTTCGACGAAACGTTACGCATTCATCTCGCCCGACTGGGCATCAATGGACACCATCTTTCAATCAGTGACGAACGTGAACTTATCGTCGCATTCGTAGTACTGGAAGCCAATTAAGAACCTTGGGAGTGGATCATGGGACTAGGCCCGGTGATGCTGGATGTGCTCGGTACGCAACTGACTGCGGAGGACGAGGAGCGGCTGCGTCATCCGCTGACTGGCGGGGTGATCCTGTTCGCGCGCAACTATCAGTCGCCCGGCCAGCTGGCCGGGCTCACTGCCGCAATCCATGCACTGCGTACCCCTTCCTTGCTGATAGCGGTCGATCATGAGGGGGGGAGAGTACAACGGTTCCGCAGTGAATTTGCCAGGATCCCGGCGATGCGCGAACTCGGCAGGATATGGGACGCGCATTCGCAGCGTGCGCGCCATCTGGCACAACAGGTGGGTTATGTGCTGGCGGCGGAGTTGCGCGCCTGCGGCGTGGATTTCAGTTTTACGCCGGTGCTGGATGTGGACTACGGGCAAAGCAGCGTGATCGGCGACCGTGCGTTTCACAGTGATGTACAGGCGATTGGAGAGCTGGCACACAGTCTGTTGCTGGGACTCAGACAGGGCGGCATGCCTGCCGTGGGCAAGCATTTTCCAGGTCATGGTTATGTGCAGGCAGATTCGCATCTGGAAGTCCCGGTGGACGAACGCGAACTTGTGGATATCGAAATGTGCGATCTGATCCCGTTCCGGCAAATGATCGGTTATGGCCTGACCGCAGTGATGCCCGCGCATGTCATCTATCCCAGGGTGGACAGTCATCCGGCGGGGTTTTCTCCGGTCTGGTTAAAGAATATCCTGCGCGGGCAACTGGGCTTCGAAGGTTGCATCTTTAGCGATGATCTGAGCATGGCAGGTGCGAGCGTAGCGGGGGGCATCGTGCAACGTGCTGAAGCTGCGCTCAATGCGGGTTGCGATATGGTGCTGGTGTGCAACAAGCCGGAATCGGCGGATGAGCTGCTGCAGGGGTTGCATTGGGAAATGCCGGCAGCCAGCATAGCGCGCCTCGCCCAGATGCGTGGCAAAGTCCATCCCGAGTCCCTGGCCAAGCTGCACGAACAGCAGCATTTCATCAAAGCGCTGGACGAGGTCGCGGTCATCGGCATGAGCAATGGGGAATTGCCATTGACATAATGATATGGCATATTCCAAGAATAACCCTACAAGGTTACACACCTTGAAAAAAGTCTATTGCTTGTTCATGTTACTGGTGTTGTCGGGGTGCGGCGATAACCCGGTCGAGCCACTGGTGTTTGGCGCCATCACCTGGCCGGGTTATGAACCTGCATATCTCGCGCGCGATCTGGGTTTTCTGGATGAACGTCGGATACATCTGGCTGAATTCACCAATACCACCGCAGTGGTGCGTACCTTACACAATGGTAAATTGCATATCGCCGGGTTGACGCTGGACGAAGCGCTGAGTCTGCGCCATAGCATCCCCGATTTGCAGGTGTTTATGGTAGTCGATGTCTCCCATGGCGCGGATGTGCTGATGGCAAAGCGCGACATCAAGAGTTTGAACCAGCTCAAGGGCAAACGCATCGGCGTGGAAAAGACCGCCTTGGGCGCTTACTTCCTTACCCTGATTCTGAAAGCTGCCGATCTTTCCGCCAAGGATGTACAGATCGTCTCGTTACCACTGGATGAACATGTGGAAGCATTTCGCTCGGGTTTGCTGGATGCGGTTGTCACCTTCGGGACGGTGCGAGGCAAATTATCTCAGCTAGGCGCGGTAGTGCTGTTCGACAGCACCCAGGTGCCGGGCAAGATCGTCGATACACTGGTGGTGCGCGCGTCGGTTGCCACCAAGTATCAAGCGCAGCTCCATGAATTCTCAAGGGCATGGTTTCGCGCCTTGCGCGTGATCCAGAACGATCCTGCACGCGTTCTTCCGCTGTTGGCGCAGCATGAGCAAGCACAGGTCTCTGAGATTGAAGAGACCCTGCACGGTCTGGTATTGCTCGACCAGCAGCAGAATCTGAAGCAGCTTTCCGGAGACCCGGCTCCATTACTCATCACGGCCAGCGAGATTCAGCGTGTCCTTAAACAAGCAGGGTTGGCCACGGGAAGCGATGATCTGTCGCAGCTAATCAATCCGCGCATCGTGGCAGAGTCAGTCCTTGACTGAGCTGCGCTACATGCCCGGCAAGATCAGCAGCAAGGTCATCTCGCTGCGCGTGTTGATCCCGTTGCTGATCGTGCTGGCTATGCTGCTGTTGCTGGCTTATGTGCTCAATCAGGAAGCGCGGCGTGAAACTGAAAACGTCTATGCGGAACATCAGGCCAGCCAGATGAATACGGCGATGCGCCTGCAAGCCAGCATCGAACGTGATGTGCGGGTCGGATTGCTGGATTGGCTGCAGCTGGGCTTCTCCGAGCTGAGCGTCAGGCCGGAAATACGCGTCGCGCTGCTGGCGGACGAGCACAGCAAGGTCATCGCCTCGACGCGGTTGAATTTGGTGGGACTGGACTTGGCACAGGTTGCAGAGCAATACTCCGCGCAAGCCTGGCTGACAGGAATTCTGGGGGGAGATGCGGCCGGATTGACCATCAGGCAAACCGTGTTTGCCGAACACAACGCCATATTGCTCTCTGCGCCGGTGCGACTGGATATGCCGGGCAGCGGCCTGTCACAGAACAAACTCGGCAAGCTGTACATTTACACCGATGTGACGCTGCCATTGGCCCGGCATGCCGCTCATATCAGGACGCAAATGCAGCAACTAATGGTCGGCTTCATCGGCCTGGCGCTGCTGATCGGCATCGTGCTGCATTGGACCGTGACGCGCCGCGTGGTGAAGCTGCTGCGCGGCGCCCTGCGTGTCGGTGAAGGAAAGCTGAACACCATCGCGGGAGTAGCCGGACCTGACGAGATAGGACAGCTCGGTCTGGCGTTTGACGGCATGGCGCGCAAGATGGCGCAATCTTCCGCGCAGCTCCGCAAACTTTCGCTTGCGGTGGAGCAGAGCCCGAACAGCATCATTATCGCCGATGCCAAAGGCATCATCGAATACGTGAATCCGCACTTCAGCGCGGTCACCGGGTATGCAGCCGAAGAGGTGATCGGGAAGAGCATGCGCATACACCAGTCGGGACAGACGCCAAAGGAGGTGTACGAAGAGCTTTGGAGCACCATCTCATCGGGCCGGATTTGGCGCGGGGAACTTCTCAACAAGAGCAAGTACGGCAAGCTGTATTGGGAAGAGCTGGTTATCAGCCCGATTTTCGACGAACCGGGCAACATCACCCACTTCTTGTCCGAACAAGTCGACATCACCGCACGCAAACAAGCCGAAGGGCAGATACGCCTGTTCGAAAAGGTATTCACCAGTGCCAACGAAGCCGTCATGATCAACGATGCGGACAACAACATACTGGCTGTCAATCCGGCTTTTACTGTTATTACCGGCTATACGCCCGGGGAAGTGATCGGGAAGACCCCACACATACTTGCCTCCGGGCTGACCGAAAAAAGTACCTACCAGGATATGTGGTCGTGCATCGAAGCCGATGGTAAATGGCAGGGAGAGGTGCTGGACCGGCGCAAAAATGGCGAGATCTATGCGGAGTGGTTGAGCATTAGTGTACTGCGAGATGAGGGCGGCAAGGTGACACACTATGTCGCGCTGATGTCGGACATCAGCGAGCGCAAGGCAGCCGAGGAGCGCATGGCCTATCTGGCGCAGCATGACGTATTGACCGGCCTACCGAACCGGTTGCTGTTCCAGGATCGTTTGCAGCAGGCGATCACCTATGCTGAGCGCCAGCACACCAGCGTGGCATTACTGTTCCTGGACCTGGACCGTTTCAAGAATATTAACGACACACTGGGACATCATTTTGGTGATTTGCTGCTGCAGGAAGTGACGCAGCGCATCCAGCAAAGTGTACGAACCAGCGATACAGTCAGCCGTCAAGGTGGCGACGAATACGTCATTATGCTGCCCAACCTGAATGGTTTGGGCGACGTCGTGCAGGTGATCAACAAACTGATTGAGGCCATTGCCCATCCCTGTCAGCTGGAAGTGCACAACGTGCATGTGACGACCAGTGTGGGGATCAGCGTTTATCCTCAGGATGGCACCGACAGCGAAACCCTGATCAGAAACGCCGACACGGCGATGTACCAGGCCAAGGAAGCAGGGCGCAACTGTTACCGTTTCTTTACCCAGGCCATGAATCGCTCCATCGCCAGGCGTGTCGGGATGGAAAACAAGTTGCGCGAAGCGCTGAAAAGAAATGAGCTGTTGTTGCATTACCAGCCGTTGGTTGATCTGCGCAGCAGACAGATCGTCGCGGCCGAAGCACTGGTTCGCTGGCAGCATCCAGAGGATGGTTTGATTCCGCCGGCAGAATTTATCCCGATAGCCGAGGAGACCGGTATGATCGTCACACTGGGTGAATGGGTGCTGAACGAGGCCTGCCGCCAGAATCAGGAATGGCGCGCGCTGGGACTGCGCGAAATAGCCATTTCAGTGAACCTGTCGCCGTTGCAGCTACATGACCGTAACCTGGTGAATTCCGTTTCGTTGGCCTTGTCGAATAGCGGTATGTCGGCCGGTGCACTGGAGCTGGAGATCACCGAATCGGCGATGATGAAGAATCCGGAGCAAGCCACCACCATGCTCAATAAATTGAGCAAGCTGGGCATCCGGTTTTCGATAGACGATTTTGGCACCGGTTACTCCAGCCTTTCCTACCTGAAAAAATTTCCGCTCGATACACTCAAAATCGACCAGTCTTTTGTGCGTGACCTGACCGTGGATAACGATGATGCGGCGATCGTCAGAGCGGTGGTCAGCATTGCCAAGAGCCTGGGTTTGCGTGTGATCGCAGAGGGCGTGGAAACTGCCGAGCAACTGCGTTTTTTAGAGGGGCTCGATTGCGAGGTGATGCAGGGCTATTATTTCAGCCGCCCGGTCCCTGCCGGGGAGTTCAGGATGCTGCTCGAATCGGGAAGGGTGTTGGATCACCTTTCTACGTGAGATAATCCGCACCATCTTCTGGATATATCGGTATGTGTTCCTATGAGTGAGTTGCAGATTGCGTTGCTGTCCATCGGGCTGGTGGTGATCGTTGTGGTGTATTTGTTCGGCTGGTGGCAGCAAAGTCGGTATAGACGAAAATTCGGCGAGACATTCAAGATGAGTCACGCTGATGCGCTATATCACGGCAACCCGGCAAGGCCAGAGGGGCAGAGTAATCAATCGGCACTTGTGGAAGAGCCCGAAAATGATTTTGCTGCGCCCTTAGCAGGGGTCTCCGACGTCTCTTTTCAGGACGAGCCCTGCGCGTTGTTGGATGCGCGCAGTGACTTCATCGTCGAATTGCAACTTGCAGAACCAAGTCTGCCCGCAGTGCTGGTTGGCTTGTGGCAGCGCAAATTCGATTTTGATAAGCCGGTGCAGGTGTGTGGTCTTAAGCTAAATACTCTGGAATGGGAGCGTGTTATAGCCGAGAGTCATACACTTTATGAACGCTTCCGCATTGCTCTGCAATTGGTGGACAGAAGCGGCGTGATCAGCGTGGCGAAACTGGCTGATTTTCGTGATCTGGTGTTAGGTGTTGCTACGCATGTCAAGGCTCAATCTACTGTCCCGGATATCCAGGAAATATACCAGCATGCGGTCGAGTTAGACTCATTTTGTGCCGGGGTTGACCAGCTGGTTGGGATCAATTTGGTGCCCTCCGGCGACAGGTTGATAAGGGCCAAAGATATTGCGCAAGCCGCCGGTTTGCATGATATGGCGCTGGAGGCAGATGGGGCTTTTCATTTGCTGGATGCGCAAGGACATAGTTTGTTCAGTCTGATCAACCAGGATACTGTGCCGTTCCAGTATCACACTCTGGACACCTTTTATACGGCGGGTATCACCCTGTTGCTGGATGTGCCGAGTGTAGAAAACCCAGCC
>JBAQWL010000034.1:0-2649 GCA_049298895.1 Gallionella sp. | reverse complement strand
ATTTTGGATAGTATGATTTTGCATACGCTTTTGCGCATACCTTACATTTTTTACCTTCAAATGGAATTCCACATTTTTTACAATTTCTCATTTACATTCACCAAATAAAAGCGCATCATTTGCTCGTGGTCGCGTGGAGACGCGGGTAACTTGAAGGAGCCTAAATCTCTGGAGAGCCACATACTCACTCAACGCTATTTAGGAGCACATCATGTTTAAATTCATTCTTGCTTTACTGCTCGTTTCAACATCTGCTTTTGCAGATGAATGGACTTCCGCAGACTCTAAGCGCGAAGCTGTTTACCTCACGCTGCACACTCTTGATTGGGCGCAGACCAGAAACATAGCGCGCAATCCTGATAAGTGGCATGAGCAAAACAACATCCTTGGCAAGCATCCTTCTGTTCCCCAAGTTGACCGATATTTCATCGCTACTGCCGCGCTTCAATTCGCTGTTGCGTACTACCTTCCGGCTGAATACCGCAAGGCATTTCAGTATCTCTCGATAGGACATGATGCTGGATTTGTGGCTCATAACTTCTCGATTGGGATAGGGGTTAGGTTTTAAGCAATAGGATAAATAATACTTGAACCAATAAGACGCTTTGTACTAGATGCAGTCCATGTAGGAGTAGCAGCGCATACATAAAGATTGATAGTGCTAGAGCCTGCTCCTATAGATGCCCCAACTGTGATATTTCCAGCATTATCTAGTCCACGCAATACTGGTAGTTCTTGCCCACTTACCGGAACAATACATGAAGGAAGTCCAGTTATTGTAAAAGCCGTGTTATTGGATGTTCCTGTAAGAGATGATTGAGGAATATACAAATTAACAATTCCATTTTCTACTTTATAAACAGCCGTAGCTGTCGGGTTCGCTGTAAACCCTGTCCCTGTAGCCGTAAACGTCCCCGACACGCTATAAGTCATCTTGAACTGCGTAGTCGTGATTGCACGAACTTTTACCAGCGCACCATTAGCAAGCGTAATCGTTGTGCCGCTTGGGATACCTTCGATTAGCAGGTTTGCTCCAGCCGCAAACTTACTCGCGCCATTGCAGCGTAATTCTCTAACCATCCCTGCCTTTGAAGCATTCGGGAAAATGGTCGTAGTGATTGCGCCACCCGCGTCATCCCAAAGGATTGAGTTTGCGGCAGCAGCAAAGATGTCGCCAGTTGTGGCATGAGCGGTTACTGTTACCTCGCCACTATCTGTTCTGTTGGCTGTAGGCCATAAAGCTGGATTCTGCAATATCCACACCAGATTACCCAAGTCGTACACCAGCATCGCCACGCCCTGCAGATCGCCTACTGCAAGTGCGACATTCGCGTTCGCAACCGACTTCTGGATTGTCCTGGCAGTCTGCAATACACCGTTCAAGGTCGGTGCAAAGGTGGGTGTGGTCGTCGCATTGGTCGTGCCGATGTCGAGCAAGAGCGTGTAGCCATCGACTAAGGTGGGGCTGTTCACAAGATATGTTGCAGTAATTACGTCTGCGGTTCCGCCGGCATCCGCGTAGGGGAGCGGCAGGACAGAGTTGCCGTAGAGGTTATTGTATGTGCCGTAAGGTGCAGTGGGCGGATCGGTGTCGTTTGCTGGTGCGACCACCAGCGTATAAAGCACGCCATCGGTGAGATAAATGACGGCTCTTCCTTGGGCATCGCAAATAACCGGGTTGGCATTTGGAACGTCACCAGCGGCCGTAGTGAAGGAATTCAACTTCGTCGTGGTTCCGCTCTCGTAAGTGAAAATTTTTGCGCCGCTGACGGGAATGCCGTCCTGTATTACCTGGAAAAAAGGGATCGGTACAAGAGCTACTGACATGATGTTTCTCCGTGGGCTAGTTCTCTGTGTGCGCTATCGGAATTGGACGCTTACCAGCGTTCGGTTACATTACACTCAAATCCTAATTTATTCAATCACTCCTGTTTTGCAATGCTGCTGTAAATAACCCCACGGCTAAAGCCGGGGGCTTTCCACTACACACGGGGCAAACGTATGCGCGAACATAGGCAGATTTACAAAGCTACCCTTCCCGGAAATGTTCCGGGCTGCGTTGTCGTCGGCGTTGGAACTATGCCCACAGGCGACACACAGAAACTCGGATTGGGTTTTCCTGTTGCGCTTGTCGATGTGCCCACACTCAGCACAAGTTCTGCTGGTGTTTCGCGGGTCGATAATCGTAACAGGAACTCCGGCTCGCTTGGCCTTGTACTCTACAAAGGCGCGAAGCTGCCCGAAGCCCCAGTTATGCAATCGGTTCCGTTGCTTTTTTCTGGCCTTAACCTGCGACCTGATATGCGTCAAATCTTCGAGCGCGATACCAAGACAGGAGCGTTCAGCAGTGGAAACGATTGCTTTGGAAACACAGTGATTCTCGTGCTTTTGAAACCTTTCTTGCTTGCCGCTCATCTTGCGAAGGCGGCTCTTTGCTGCTCTGGTGCCTACACGCTGCAATGTTGCACGGCGCTTGGCGTATCGTTGCCGTGATGCTTCAACCTTCGCGCCGGAGTATTGGTTTCCCATGCTGTCGGTGGCAATGCTAACGATTCCGAAATCCACGCCAAGCACACCATTCGTGGTAAGCAACTTGGGGTCGTCGAAGTCACAAACAGCCGCGAGATACCACTTGCCGCGCACGAACAT
>JBAQWL010000033.1:0-2713 GCA_049298895.1 Gallionella sp. | reverse complement strand
GCGATGTATCAGGCCAAATCATCAGGCCGAAATGCCATCCGCTTTTTTGACCCGGCCATGCAAACGGCACTGGAAGCGCGAGCGGCACTGGAAGCTGATCTGCGTCATGCCATGGAAAAACAGCAATTCAGATTGTATTATCAAATTCAGGTGGACGGCTTGCGACGCCCTTTGGGGGCGGAGCTGCTGCTGCGTTGGGATCATCCCGAGCGCGGCCTGGTATTCCCGATGCAATTCATCTCATTGTCCGAAGAGACCGGGCTGATCGTGCCGATCGGTTTGTGGGTTTTGCAAACTGCCTGTTCCCAACTCAAAGTGTGGCAGCAAGATGTTTTGACCCGCAACTTGACCCTGGCAGTGAACGTCAGCGCGAAGCAATTCAGGCAGGACGATTTTGTCGCCCAAGTGAAGAACACATTGGTGGAATCCGGCGCAAAACCGTCCCTACTTAAGTTGGAGTTGACCGAAAGCACCGTACTGGAAAACGTCCATGACACCAGCAAAAAGATGCGCGAATTAAAAATGTTGGGTGTGACTTTTTCGATGGACGATTTTGGTACTGGCTATTCTTCTTTGCAATACCTGAAAAGACTGCCGCTGGGCCAGATCAAGATCGACCAATCATTCGTGCGAGACATTGTCCTTGACTCCAACGATGCGGCTATTGTGCGAACCATCATCGCGATGACTGAAATACTCGGGCTGGATGTGATCGCGGAAGGCGTGGAGACAGAAGAACAGCTCAAGTTTCTTATTGACCACGGCTGCCATTCGTTCCAAGGATACCTGTTTAGCAAACCGATACCGCTCGATCTGTTCGAAGAGTTGTTGCGAAGCGGGCAATAAACCTGGAATTACATTCGACTGCATGAAAATCCGCATAGATGCTGCGGCTGTCCTAAGCATTTCGGAATATCTAACTTTGGGCTAGCTGGTTTTACGCGACCACTTTTTCGGCAACTAAGTTACTCGGCAGACCTTTTATGCCATGCTACGAACCATTTTCAGGATGACCGTTACGGCATAGCAGCGCGCTGCCATAAGCTGCGTCACTATGCGCTGCAATACCCACCGGTACGTTAAGTAATCTTTCCCGCATCTTCCGCCAAACTTCATTTTTTGCCCCACCGCCGTTGGTTATTACTCGTTCAAGCGGCGGTGCACCCAGTTCGGCAAGTTTTTGATAACCTGCCGCCTCGATATGTGCCAAGCCCTGCAATAGCCCATGCAGGAATTCTACATCACTGTCTGGGCGCGGCTGCAGCCGCGGTACGAGGTGTGCGTCATTGACCGGGAAACGCTCGCCTATCCTGGTCAGCGGGTAATAATCCAGCTTGCTGTCTTGCAGCGGATCGATCTGCGCACTCATGACGGTGACTTGGGCATCGCTAAAATAACGGCGCAGCACACCTGCACCGGCATTCGATGCGCCACCCACCAGCCACAGTTCGCCATAGCGATGGCTGTATACGCCGTATTCGGGCGCATCGATACGCTGTTTGGAAAGCCGCTTGAGTACCAGTGTGGTGCCTAGCGAAGTTACGCCGCTGCCAATGTCTACCGTTCCGGACGCGATGAAAGCGGCGCTGCTGTCCGTAGTGCCGGCGTGAACGGCGCATCGCGGATGAATGCCAAAATGTGCGGCGATGTCCGGTTGAATGTTGCCGATGATCGCTCCCGGGGCAAGCACGGCAGGCAGTAACTGCGAGTGTGGCAGGGCGGTTACCCAGTCGGGCCAGCGTAACTGTTCGACGTCATAACCGGTCTTCAGCACGTTGTGATGGTCGCTGATGCCGGGTTGCCCACTGAGCAGGGCGGTGAGCCAGTCTGCTTGATGCAGGAAGTACGCGGCCTTTGTGCATGCCTCTTGCTGCGTCAGCCAGAGAAATTTGGCAAGACCGGAGGTGGCGGTGCAAACAGTCCGAAGAATTTTTGGCCGGGCACCCGTATGATTCTCAGGCGCGATGCCCTTGAGTTGCGTAGCCTGATGCTGGGCACGATCGTCGTTGTAGAGCAGGGCGGGATAAAGCGGCTCCAGTGCCGCATCACACAGCATCACCGTGCCCGATGTTCCGTCCAACGCCATGCCGTGCAAGCTGGCGGCGATGCTCTTCGGCAGAGCATGCAGCAATGCGTGCAATGCGGCGCGCCAATCCAGTGGGGTTTGAGAAGCTGCATCGAGGTAGGCGATGCGCTGTTCCCAGACGATGGATTTGGCGTCGTCTATGACACAGGCACGCGCGCCGGAGGTGCCGAAATCCATGCCCAGAAACATTTAGGGAACCATCAGCCCCGGGTGTTAGATGGAGAGTCGAACCGGTTCAACTCAATGTGCGGCTCAGGCTGCCAATCCTGCTTGCGGTGCTCGGCAATGAGATTGGTGAAGATGCCGCCGCGCACATAGAACTTGGCGGTGAGGCGCATGAAGCGCGGCTGCGTGGCAGCGACCAGATCGTCCAGAATACGGTTGGTCACGTCTTCATGGAAGTGTCCCTCATTACGGAAAGACCAGATATACAGCTTGAGGCTTTTCAATTCGATACACAATTCATCTGCGACGTAATCCAGTATCAGCGTGGCGAAGTCGGGTTGGCCGGTCTTTGGGCACAGACAGGTGAATTCCGGGATTTCCATGTGGATATGGTAATCGCGAAGCGGGCAAGGGTTGGGGAAGGTTTCCAGCGTTTTGCTTGGTTGAGTCGCCATTTGGTCT
>JBAQWL010000032.1:0-5009 GCA_049298895.1 Gallionella sp. | reverse complement strand
AGGCTCGGCCGTATTTCTTACCAGTTCGTCCGGGCCAGTTGGAACAGCGGGAATTTCATTATGGCCCACCAGGTTCACCAGCAATACAATAAGTAAAAACAATGGAATGGTGACAACCCCGACATAAATCACGCGCTGCATAGGATCTGCCCGCCTAAAACGGGTGGCCACCTGCTCCATTAAATCATTCAGCCGTTTAACGGCTAAATGCCCAATCTCATTAGCGTAAATAAATGCTTTACCCAATGGATTTCCAGGTTGTTCTGAATACAGCCTAGCTGTTCTCATAAGCGTCGTTTTATCACCGGGATAACCTATCGCATACACTTCGTGCTCGCGCACATGCTTGTCGGTGCGCGAACCTTGGTAGTGAAACATCCCGGCATATTTTTGAGAAATACGCGAGACCGCGTCGTAATACGATCGTGACACCAATATCTGGCTTGCATCAGCAAAACTCATCACACGTTGTGCGACGTTGATGCCATCACCCACAATATTTGGCTGGCCGTTAATATCCCTGACAAGCCGCACCGGGCCAAGATTTATCCCCATGCGCACCAGCAGAGGATGATCGATAGCAGGGTCTTCATCGAGGACACTTTTGCGCAGGCTGATTGCTGCCTTCAAAGCATCTTCAATATCGCCCATAAAATTGATAGCCGCCCCATCGCCAGTATCTAGAATGATACGGTCTGTTATGGGCACATCGCGAATAGCGGCGGAAAGGTAGCTGTTAAACCTTTCCTTCAGGGAAATTTGTCCAGCCACAGACTTCTTGGAATATCCCACAATATCCAAGAAGAACACACTGCACATAATGGTCTTGTTATTGCCGCGTTCTTCCATTCAACTTTCCAATATTTCGGCTTAGATTTCTATTTCTATATTTCGGTTTGGGGGCAAACCAAAATAACCGCGCAGATTCTAGTGATACTCAACGTTTTATACCAGTTTTACTTTTCCTCAGGCTAATTGAACCAGCTCGTTTTTTTGCTTTTACACCAGTTGGGGGACGGTGGATTTCTCTCTCAGATTGTAGTCGATCTGCTAGCCGGGGTAGTGGAAGGTTCTGTCGCGATTCTGATGTATGAGCTGTTAATCCCGCCCAATCCAGCAGTTTCGTCACCTCACTCTCGCTCAACTCGGCGGTCATACCACGTTTCAAGCGTGGCGGCAGACTGATTATACCAAAACGTACCCTTATCAGCCGACTCACCGGCAGTCCCAGCGCATCAAACGTGCGGCGCACCACCCGATTTCGCCCTTCCTTAAGCATCACGCGATACCAGTGATTAAATCCCTCGCCGCCTTGATCCTCAAGTATTTCAAATTTGACCAAACCGTCTTCCAATTCAATGCCATGCTTGAGCGCCTGATTCATCTGCGCTGCCGTCATGGTACCTTGCACACGTACCGCATACTCACGCTCTATTTCAAAGCGCGGATGCATCAAGTAGTTTGCCAGATCACCGGAAGTAGTGAATATAAGCAAGCCACTGGTATTGAAATCCAGCCGTCCGATCGCGATCCATTTCTGTCCGCGCAACTTGGGTAATTTGTCAAACACGCTGGCACGTTTCTCGGGATCATCACGGCTGACAATTTCGCCTTCCGGCTTGTGATACATTAGTATCCGCGTAGAATGAACTTGTCCGCCGACCTTAATGGTACGACGATCCGCCTGCAACACATCCCCTTCCATCACCCGCATTCCCAGGGTAGCCAGCTCACCGTTGACGGTGACACGCCCGGCAACTATCCATTCTTCCATGGCACGTCGTGAACCAAACCCAGCCTGAGCCAACACCTTTTGCAGCTTTTCGCCGTGTTCGCTCATAATATTTTCAGTAGCACTTGACGAGCGTAGTAATAGCACGATGGGAGGAAAAAACCGGAAAGAATAAATTCGCTGTTTAATATCCCGACTCGGTTTTTCCACATCATACCCAAGAGTAAAGATTGCACTGCAGTTTTTATACTGACACCTCACGTCTTTCCAATACAGCCTGCGCCAGCGTGCCACTGCCCACTTTCTCTAATTCGCCGCCTACCGGCAGACCGCGTGCAATACGTGAAACCTTGACTCCCTGTGTCTGCAGCAGAGTCGCTAAGTAGTGTGCCGTGGCATCACCTTCCATGGTAAAATTAGTCGCAAGAATCACTTCGCAAGGTTGCTCACCAACACGCCTGACCAAGCGGTCAAGATGCAATTCTTTCGCACCTATTTCGTCTAGCGGCGACAGTCTGCCCATAAGCACGAAGTACAAACCACGATAACAAAGTGCCTGCTCTATCACCAACAAGTCGGCAGGCATTTCAACCACGCAAAGTAAGCTGCTATCGCGCTTGGTTGATGAACATAAAGCACAGACTTCCTCTTCTGAAAAATTATTACATTTGCAACAAAGTCTGATGTTCGTCGTAGCACTTATAAGTGCCTGTGCCAAAGCAAGCGCCCCTGCACGATCACGTTGCAACAAATGATAGGCCATACGCTGTGCCGATTTAGGACCTACGCCAGGCAAACAGCGGAGTGCAGCGATTAATTCTTCTAGTTGGGTAGGCATCAGCAAAGGACAATATATCAGAATGGCAGCTTCATTCCGGGCGGTAAGCCAGCAGTAAAACCACTCATGCGCTGCTGTGAAGTCACCTCGGCTTTTTTGATCGCATCGTTAAGAGCCAACACGATCAAATCTTCCAGCATCTCCTTGTCGTCCACTACTACGCTATCACTCAACGACACGCGGCGCACTTCATGGGTGCAGGTCATTATCACTTTAACCATTCCGGAACCCGCTTGACCTTCCACCTCTACACCAGCCAATTCAGCCTGCGCCTTCTGCATGTTCTGCTGCATTTGCTGAGCCTGCTTTAACATTCCGCTCAATCCACCTTTCATCATTTGCACTCTCCCGGTGTAGTCGTATGGTTTAAATAATGCGTTTGATCGATTCAGCTACCAGAACAGCATTCAACTCCGTTTGTGCATCTCGTACAAAATCATCCTGCGCTATCGAATCACTCGCCTGCTGCTGGTTTTCTAGCTTGATTTGTTGCTCTGTCACCGCAGGTGTAGCTGCTTCACTTTCACCTAAAATAATGCTCAATTTTATAGGCTTGGCAAAATACTCGCTTAAACAAGTTTGCAGCTTTTCAGCTGCCATCTTGTTGGTTTGAAGGTGTCGTTGTTCCTTAGACAAGCACAGTGTAATTTGTCGATCCGATATATTTTCCAATGTGCAGTGCTTTGCCAACTGTTGCGCCATTCCTTGAACATTTATTTGCTCGATCAACAAGTTCCAGTCAGGTTTTCTGCCTGATGCCGACTCATTCACACTTGCCATCACATTACTTGTAGCGAGGCCAAGCGATGCAGTCTCTGCCGGAGCAGGGCCACCTTTACTGGCGGCGGTAGATCTTTCGCTTGGCTTTGCTGCAACAACTGGTGCCGTCAATGTCGACTGCGCTGCCCCCTTGGCAGGAGCAAAAGCCAACATGCGCAACATCGTCATAGTAAAGCCAGCGTATTCGTCGGGTGCCAGATCGATTTCGTCACGCCCGTAGATAGCAATCTGATAATACATTTGCACATCTTCCGCCATAAAGGCTTGCGCCAATTCCAGCAGACGCTCTCGCTCAGGTTCATCGTCAACAATCGCCTGTGGCACAGCCTGCGCCAACGCAATTCGATGCAGCAGCGTAGCTAACTCCTGCAGAGCCACATCGAATGCGATGCTGCGCGCGGCCATTTCGTCAGATATCTTGAGTAAAGTGGTACCGCTCTGTTCGCGTAATGCCCCCAGCAAGTCAAAAAGATAACTTTGGTCTACCGTACCGAGCATGCTGCGGACCACCATTTCTTCTACCTGGCCTGCCGAAAATGCAATGGCTTGATCCAATAAACTCAGCGCGTCGCGCATACTACCTTGCGCGGCCCGTGAAATTAGGGCAATCGCTCCCAACGCGAAAGGAATTTGCTCTTGCTCCAACACATACTGAAGATGTGCAGAAATCAAGGCCGGCGGCAGTTGTTTCAGGTTAAATTGCAAGCAACGCGATAACACTGTAGCAGGAATTTTTTGTGGGTCAGTTGTGGCGAGTATGAATTTCACATGTCCGGGAGGCTCTTCCAGCGTCTTCAACATTGCGTTGAAGGCCGACTTGGACAGCATATGCACTTCATCGATGATGTACACCTTGAAGCGTCCACTACTCGGCGCGTACAGCGCGCTTTCCAGTAGCTCGCGCATATTGTCGACTTGGGTGTTCGACGCAGCATCCAGTTCGATCAGATCAACAAAACGTCCACTATCGATTTCCCTGCATGAGCTGCACTCGCCACACGGCGTATCAGTGACGCCTGTCACACAATTCAGGGACTTGGCAAAAATACGTGCGATGGTAGTTTTTCCGACCCCACGGGTACCAGTGAACAGATAAGCGTGATGCAAACGATTCTGCGTGAGTGCGTTGCTAAGTGCGCAAACAACGTGCTCCTGCCCGGCAAGTTGCTCGAAAGTTTTAGGCCGCCATTTACGCGCTAGGACAGAAGTTGCAGACAAGTTCACACCCCATCAAAAATAATAGATGAAGTGTGCTTGGCCGAAATCGGTGCCTTGATTCGACTGCTTGATATTGCCTTTTGATAGATGCTAAAAATGGCAACCCGGATCAAACAGGCTACACTCACAAATATATTACTGCGCTGCCTATATAATTGCCAAATTGAAAGGAATAACCTTGTTTTTGTCCGGC
Source organism: Gallionella sp. (assembly GCA_049298895.1). Taxonomy (GTDB): domain Bacteria; phylum Pseudomonadota; class Gammaproteobacteria; order Burkholderiales; family Gallionellaceae; genus Gallionella. The sequence continues at coordinate 248 of JBAQWL010000032.1, read as the reverse complement.
TTAAATGAAGGTCGTCAATACCTGATGCAAAGCGCAGCCAGTTAGCCTCTGTCGGACTACATATAATCCATTCCCACAGAGCCACTGCACAGAGCATCTGAACCATATTTTCCTGACTGTATTCGATGTGCCCTCCATCTGCGGCATGCGACCGGGCTGCAATCAAGGAAAGGAACATCAGCATGATCAGTTTGTATATTGTTGCTCCAAAACTAAAAAAAGGAGGCGAGCCTTACCCCCGGCACTTG
>JBAQWL010000031.1:0-1514 GCA_049298895.1 Gallionella sp. | reverse complement strand
CCGCAGGCTTTAATAATTCGAGTGGAAAAACAATTTTGAACGAAAAACAATACCATGGCTTATATCCAATCCCCGAAAAGGGGTGCCCGATGATGCGTTCGTCCCTCTGTTTTCTGGCATTGTGTTTCGTTGCTCCTCATGCGCTAGCTGCCGATAACGATCAGTTGCGGTATGGAGTGCAATCCTCGCTGAACAGTTATCGAATTGACGATACTGCTGGCACGACCGCAAGGGGAAGCGGCTTATCTTTGAGCGGTATCGCCTTAGTCGAATTTGGCCGCGATAGTCGTGTGATGCTGAACGTCAACAAAGATGCCTACAGCTTGGCCGCATCCACCACCAACGTCGGGCAGGACGTGTCCAGCATTGGTGGCGGACTGTCGTATCAAAGCATGTTGCGCCTTACGCGCACCTGGAAGCCTTGGATCGGTGCGGGATTGGGTTACACATCCACAACCTACAAGAATCGCTACACGTTCACTTCGCCTTCAATGCAATTCAAATATTTATATGCAGATCGCAGCGCAACAGATGTTGCGTTGCTGCTGAATGCAAACAGCGAGTGGCATTACAACCGAGATTGGGATATTGGTTTGCAAGCTCAGCTAGCTAAATCAATTAGCGACAAATCGAGTACTTTAAGAGTTGGTATCTACGTGGTTTATTGATAGGGGATTCTATGCGCAACTGCCTTGCTTTGTTTTTTTCTTTTGCATTCCTGGCCGCCTGCGGCGGCGGTGCCGGTAATGAAAGTAGTGGAAGTAGTCCGACGGGTTCAACAATTCCGGTCGGCGTTGTCTCCGGCACATCGTTTGACGGCCTGATCATAGGTGGCACGGTGAGCGTTTATGATTTTACGACCGGCGCAAAGGGTGCGCTGCTAGGTCAAACAACTTCGGATGGGAACGGGCTTTACAGCTTGTCCTTGCAGGTCGAGTCGCGTCCGGTTCTTGTTGAAATTACCGGCGGCTATTACGTCGAAGAAGCCGGAGTACCTGGAACGAGTGCACAAGTTTCGCTAGGGTCAAATCACAAACTCACAGCGCTTGCCAACTACACAACCGGTTCGCCGCTGAAGGTGGCCGTGACCACATACTCGCATCTTGCTGCCGGTCTTGCGGCGTATCAAATCAGCAAGGGCACCGCAGCTGCAACCGCGATCAACAACGCAAACACGCGCGCATCGAGTCTGGCGGGCGTGAACATCCTGACTACAACCCCGAAAGAAATTACCGATATTAGCAATGCCAGCGCGACTCTCACACCTGAATTGCGCTACGGGTTCCTCGCTGGTGCAATCTCGATGTGGACACTCAATCACACACCGAATACAGCCGTCGCGCGTACCTCGCCTTACACCTCCATTGATTTTGCTCAGCTGCTCTATCAGGACATTTCGACGGACGGTATTTTGGACGGCATCGGTCTGGACAGCGCTGGCGCTGCAGCTCCGCTTTCGTTCGGGACGACCCCGCTGGGTGTTGATGTTTACCGCAAGGGTCTAGGTGTCAGCC
>JBAQWL010000030.1:0-3523 GCA_049298895.1 Gallionella sp. | reverse complement strand
CTGATTGACCAGCTTGAATACACTCACCGCTGTATATAGTCCATTGGCTTGCTCTTGCATCGATTCGGCGGCGGCGGCGGCCTCTTCCACCAGCGCGGCGTTCTGCTGCGTCACTTCGTCCATCTGGATGATCGCCTGATTGACCTGCTCGATGCCCGCCCTCTGCTCGGATGAGGAACTGGCAATTTCGGACATAATGTCAGAGACGCGTTTCACCGACTGGACGACCTCGTTCATCGTCAAGCCAGCTTGGTCTACTTGCTTGGAACCCGCACCCACCTTTTCTACCGAGTCACCAATCAGGGTCTTGATTTCCTTGGCCGCCGCCGCCGAGCGTTGCGCCAGGTTACGCACTTCGGTCGCCACAACGGCGAATCCCCGCCCTTGTTCGCCAGCACGTGCCGCTTCCACGGCAGCGTTCAAGGCCAGGATGTTGGTCTGGAAGGCAATGCCTTCGATGACGCTGATGATGTCCACGATCTTCTTTGAGCTGGTGCTGATCGAAGACATGGTTTCGACCACTTCGCCCACAACTTTGCCGCCCTTGACCGCGATATCCGATGCGTTTGTCGCCAACTGGTTGGCTTGCTTGGCGTTCTCTGCGTTCTGCCGGACGGTGGAGGTCAGCTCTTCCATGCTCGAGGCAGTTTCTTCCAGGCTGGAAGCCTGTTCTTCGGTACGTTGCGACAGGTCACTGTTGCCCGCCGCAACCTGCTGTGCTGCGGAGGTGATCGACTCGGTGGTGCTGCGTACCCCGCTGACAATGCCAACCAGTTTTTCGTTCATGTTCTTCAGTGCCAATAGCAACTGTCCGGTTTCATCCCTGGATTTTACTTCGATGATTTGCGTCAGATCACCTTTGGATACCGCACTGGCTACTTCTACCGCCCGATACAGGGGACGGACGATAGAGCGGGCGATCCAGAATGCCAACACAACGGAAAGTAGTGTACCCACCAAAACCACAACGATGTTCCAAATTTCTAGTTCGTTGTGTAGCTTCAAACGACGCTCTGTCAGCTTGACAATGTGCACCTGCAGGTCTTGGCTGAATGTGGCAGTCATATCGTCAAGTAGCGCCACCTCATCCAGAATTCCACCGCCAACTTTGGTTTCCAGCCCGAGTATGCGTTTCACTTGCCCAACCAGCTCGGCGTGATCCGAAATCAGGACAGCATTGTCCAGTATTGCTGCGCTCAGATTGCCTATAGCGCTTTCCAATTCCCCACGTTTTAGGCGGACAGTATCAAGTATCTGGTTCTCTACCGCTGAGCTATAGTGCAGCGCGATCAGTGTCGAGACCATGATATCGCCGCGCATTTTATACGCGTCATCGACCTGCTGGTTTATTTCATCAAGAGTCCTATTGGCGTAGCTATTCCACCCTACCAAGGCTGTGAAGGTCACGAAAAACGGCATAAGTAACACTGCCAGCTTGAAGGCGAAACGGAAATTATAGAACCATTGCAATGAAAACATGATACCGACCCCATATCTCTTAATTAAAAGACAAGTTAGCTTTGTGCTTAAATCATGGTTTTTTTCTTATTCCAAGGTAAGCAGCACCCGTATTCCAGATTTTCCTACGATCTTTTTCTTGGCAAGATAGCCTATGGCATTAGGTGTCCTGGCCACGATAGTGGCCACCAGCGCTTCGCGCTTGGTCTGCTGAGGGTTGCGCGCGGCATTTGTAATTACACGATTGGATTCCGCTGTTGCTGCATCACGCGCTGACATTCCAAGTGCTTTGCTTGCGAAAAGATCTGCAGCCTCATCATCTGCCGGCAAGTTATACACCACAATCTTTCCGCCATTCTCCCAGTTAGTAGTTTTATCCAGGTAGATGTTTCTTATATCTGTCAGGGAGATAGACTGAGTGTTGGAACTATTAACGACAACCACCACAGGTTCAGCCAACGCAGAGGACATGGCGAACGTGAATAACAACAAAGGCAATACAATGTTTATTTTTTTCACGAATATTCTCCTATTTGCCTAGTCGAGATTGACTACAACACTGACGAGATCCCGGTAGTAGTCCCGCGCGGTGGGATTTTCTAAATTTGCAAGATGATGCTCCCACTTCAACACAACATTTTTGCTGGCCTGATAGTTCGCAAACACTGAATTGATTTTCAGATCATTCAAAGCGGTAGTAGAGTTTGAATTATAAAAATCGTGGCGATAGCCCAATGTCCATTCCCTGATGTCATAGCTGAATTGGGCGTAATAGCCCTTTTTGTGATAGGGCAGATTAGTTGCGGGGGAGACAGTAGGCGTGTAGCTGCCGTCAGCATATTCAGCCTGAAAACCCAATGCACCTTGACGTATCTTGGCGTGTACACCCTTGGCATCCTTTTTAGACTGAACTGCGTCGGCAGATGCGGCTAGCTTGTCACGGTACAAGGTGGCGCCCACTTCAAACTGTTGTGCTATTGGTAGAGACACAGCAGCTCTCAGGCCAACAGCCGTGGTCGAGTTGCCATCTCCAGAGCCGTCAAATAGGGTGGTTTCACCGTTCCCGACAAAGAAATCATAACCAACAAATGCGTTGCCTACCGGGTGGTGACCGGTAATGGCTGCGCCATCAACCAGTTGCGGGAAAATATTGCGGATATGCTGCGGCCTGTCTTGTGTGGTCACGAAGGGCGGATAATGATCTACCGACCATATCCCGGCGGGAGTAAAGAATCGCCCCACCCGCACACTGGTGTCGGGACGCCATCGATAGTCAAAATTGACCGCCTCGGCGAAGATCTTGCCGCTGCCTACAGTTTGTGCGTTGGTGATCGTTGCTTTTGAAGGCTCATAATATGGGCCATCCTCATACTCAATTTCCGAAAAAAAGCGCCAGTCCTCACTGATTTCTTTCTTAAAGAATAAGGATACGTGGTGGATGCGAAAACCTTCTTTACTGCTTGCCTTGTTGGTCGATACGTATTCAGTATCGGCATAACCCGTCACGGACATATTGTTTTTGAAGCTTTCTGCCGCGTCAGAAATCACCTCACGGTTTATTTCGACCTCGCTTTCCAGTTTTTTTAACCGCTCATCGAATTCTTCCAGCGTTGCAGACTGACCTATCGCCGAAAACAGCAAACAACCTATAGTGGTTGCATATAGGGCAATTCTTTTCTTTATGCGCGTCATCATTGTTTCCCCCTTGTTATCGTTTAACTTCTGAACTTTATCAACCTTCCTTATGTATCGCCTCTAAAAAATGTTTAGCTATAATGACCTATCATTTTGCCTTACGGTGCTGCTCTTCCGCGCGTTGTGTCTGCATAGCTGACTCAACACATCTTACTTGGAAAAGCGAAGGGGCACTGTTTCAGTTAAGCCATTTCAGAATCATTGGGTCAGGTTCCAACATTTGTCACCAGCCAGAAAGCTGGGTGGTCCGTACCTGTTTTTTTAAATTGTGTTTTTGTTGCGCTGATTTTGGCGCCTAAAACTCTTTCCACTCGCCGTCTTTTTCCTCTTTGGCCTTGATCAGCTTGCGCTCTTTCCTGATCTGTGACAC
>JBAQWL010000029.1:0-2881 GCA_049298895.1 Gallionella sp. | reverse complement strand
TGTCTGGTGCCTGCGCGGCAAAAAATGTCCGGCATCCAAGACCAGTCCGCGCAACTCTTCCAAAGTAATTTTTTGGTTGCTTTGATCGGTCTGAATCTTGATGCGCAACAACCACAGAAAGCCCTTTACGATGACAGTGGCCACCCACACCACCGGATGAAACAAGGTAATGATGGGCGTGAGTAAATAGCTGGCTGGTAATGCGATGCGCTCCGGATAGCTGGCCGCGATGATCTTGGGCATGATCTCGCTGAATACCAGCAGTATGAAAGTGATTGCTAGGGTGCCTAGCAGCAAGGCCAGCTCACTGGCGCCAAACAGTCGCAGTATCAGGATGTTGGTGACGGCGGCTGCCGCGACATTGAGCAGCGTATTGCCGAACAGGATCGAACCTAACAGCCGGTCTACTTTCGCCAGGAGCCGAGAGGTCAGCTTGGCGCTTTTATTGCCTTTGCGAACCAGGCTGCTCAGGCGGTAACGGTTGATCGCCATCATGGAAGTCTCGGCTGCGGAAAACCATGCGCCCAAGATCAATAGCAACAACAAGATGCCATACAGCGTGCCTAAGGAGATGTCGTCCAAAATGATGATTCAGTAGTGTTGACGATGGGAATAGTGTTCGAGAGGTGTGTGGGTGTCAAGTTGCGCGTCGATTGCTTATAACCATCATCAGTACCCCTGCAATCATCATCGGAAAACTCAGCCACTGTCCCATGCTGATTCCAAATGTCATCAGGCCGAATATGCCATCGTCCGGATTGCGCGTGAATTCGACGAGGAAGCGAAAGCTGCCATATCCGATCAGGAACAAGCCGGACACTGCTCCGGCAGGGCGCGGCTTGTGAGCATACAGCCAGAGCAGCGCGAACAGCAACAAACCTTCCAGCGCAAATTCATATAGCTGCGAAGGGTGGCGCGGCAGACTGTCGACTTTTGGAAAGACCATTGCCCAAGGTAGGTCTGTAGGCCGACCCCACAGTTCGCCGTTGATGAAATTACCGATACGCCCAAACGCTAACCCGGGCGGTACCAAGGGGGCGATAAAGTCCATCAGTGCCAGCCAGCGCAATCTCTGTTTGTGCGCCAACCAGGCCATTGCTACCAGCACGCCTAAAAAGCCGCCATGGAAAGACATACCACCTTCCCATACGGCAAGTATCTTAAATGGATGTGAGAAATAGTAGCTGGGGTTGTAAAACAGCACTTCGCCCAATCGCCCACCGACGATTACGCCGAGCACTCCATAGAACAGCAGGTCGTCGAGCAGCTTGGCATTGAACTGAGTATTGCTTAACCTGGCGATACGTATGCGCCCCAGCCAAAGGAAAGTGATGAAACCAGCGAGGTACATCAATCCGTACCAATGAATGGCAAAAGGGCCGAGATGGATAGCGACTGGATCAAATTGCGGATGAACGAGCATGGATGAATCGGGTAAAATTAATGCGCCGATTATACGGACATCTCAACGAGTCGCCCAAATACTCGCGACACATGAAGGTAGAAGGGGAAAAAATGACTATAGCGCAGCAATTGAACACGCAATTCGGCATCAAAGATCAACTGAGATTCCGCGAGGATGCCAGCGGTCTGATGGTCGCCGAGATCAATAATGAAAAAGCATCCGCTACGCTATGCTTGCAGGGCGCACACCTGATGAGCTGGCGGCCAAAAAGTCAGGTGATGCCAGTGGTGTGGTTGTCACGTGACGTGAAACTAGCAGCCGGCAAATCAATACGCGGCGGTGCGCCAGTGTGCTGGCCGTGGTTCGGCACGCACGCATCTGAGCCCAACTTTCCCGGACACGGTTTTGCGCGCACCGTGCCTTGGCAGGTGGTCGAGTCCGGCAATGATCCGGAAGGTGCGATGCGCATAACGCTGCGGCTGGTGGAAAATGAGAAGACATGGGCACAGTGGCCGCATGCTTCAACGCTCGACCTGACCATGATTTTCGGTGAGACTTTGCGCATGGAACTGACCACCGAGAATACCGGCACAGCTGATTTCGTGATCGGCGAAGCCTTGCATACTTATTTACACATCGGCGACATAGGGGCAGTGCGCGTGACGGGGCTTGAAGGTTGCGATTATTGGGACAAGGTCGGTGATGCCACGTTAAGGAAGCAAACTGGCGCGATCAGCTTTTCAGGTGAGACTGATCGCGTGTACATCAATACATCTACCGAGTGTGTGATCGAAGACGATAAACTCAAACGTCGTATTCACATCGCCAAGTCCGGCAGCCTTTCCACCGTGGTGTGGACGCCATGGACGGAAAAAGCCAACAAAATGGGTGATATGGGGCAACCGGACGGCTGGCGCGAAATGCTGTGTGTGGAATCGGCGAATGCCATCGAGAATGTGGTGAACATCGCAGCAGGAGCTCAGCATACGCTGATAGTGGAATATCGAGCCGAGCCGTTATAGCGGTTAACCAGCGTAGCGGTATCTGGCGAAGTTCTTTTATCGACGGGCAAGGAGTCAAGACAATTCCCGCGCCTGTCGCGGTCAAAACCAGACTGATCGTCAAGGAGGTGCAAGGTGCGCGTGGGATTTCCGCCCATGTTGGCCAATTCACCCCAAGCCAGCGATGTCGGCATCAAGCCATTGGTTAAATTAATGTTATTTTTGAAATATGCATTGTCGATTAGGACTGTGAGTCGGTATAGCTGGCCTTCTGCCTAGAAAAGTTGGTTGGCAAAGTAGACAGAGTTGTTTAGAATCGCTGGCGGAGGGAAAACCTTCGCATAATTTTTGGGTGTTTTTATCATAATCGGAGACTTTAAAGAATGAAATCTATCATTGTTAACATGATTGCAGTAGCAGGTTTGATGGTCGCGGGTAGCGCGTTTGCAGCAGATATGCCTGAACTGGCAAAGAA
>JBAQWL010000028.1:0-6066 GCA_049298895.1 Gallionella sp. | reverse complement strand
GAACTGCACCAGCGCCCCGACGGCCCGGCCGCTTGCATTCATAAAGGTTTGCGGTTCGAGCAGCAACATTTCACGGCCAAGCAACTGCCCGCGAGCCGTCAAGCCGTGGAATTTAGTTTCGTTTCTTAAGTCCAGCTTATGCAGGCGAGCGAGCACGTCAACCCACCTGAAACCGGCATTATGCCGGGTGGATTCGTATTCGCGCCCGGGATTTCCCAGACCAACTATCAAGCGTATCGCAGTCATTGTGTTTGAATAATTGGCACCTGAATAAAAAACCCGCCATTGCTTTCGGCATGGCGGGTTTATGCGGCCAATCAACTTACTTGGCTTTTTTGGCGGCAGGGGCGGCAGGAGCTGAAGCAGCAGGGGCAGCTCCTGTCGTTTTAGCAACGCCTGCAGCAGCCGCAGGGGCTGCTGCCGCAGAAGCAGCAGCAGCGGCCACGGCCTCGGCAGCATCTTCCGCTTCCGCTTCAAGCGCACCGCGCGGCACTTGTACCGTGGCTACCACCGCTTCAGCGGTATGTGTGCCGTGTGCGGCAGCTTGCACGCCCTTGGGCAGCTTCAAGTCGGACACGTGGATGGAATGGCCGAGTGCCAGATGCGACAAGTCCACTTCGATGAAGGCCGGCAAATCTGCTGGCAAACAAGTGATGTCCAGTTCGGTCATCACATGGCTGATCTTGCCGCCGCCATCCTTGACACCCGGCGAAACTTCAGCATTCAAGAAATGCAGAGGCACTTTGATGTGCATCTTTTTCTTCGCATCCACGCGTTGAAAGTCGATATGTTGAACCTGCTGGCGGAAAGGGTGCATCACAAAATCACGCAACAGCACGGATTCCTTCTTGCCATCCAGATTCAGCGACAATATCGAAGCGTGGAAAGCTTCCGCACGCAGCTTGTGATACAGCTCGTTGTGATCCAGTTCGATCATGTTCACGTCACCTGCGCCGTACACAACACCTGGCACACGGCCGGTGTTACGCAGACGGCGGCTCGCACCCGTTCCTTGCGCCTTGCGGATTGTTGCATTGATTTCTATCGTCATTTTACTTCTCCAAAAAACAGAATCGCCCGCGACCAGACGATCCTTACATTGCGACAATCAACATGACTGCCGCTTATTCTATTCAGTGAAAAGTGAACTCACCGACTCCTCACTGTTAATGCGGCGTATCGTTTCCGCCAGCAACTCCGCGGTACTCAACTGCCTGATGCGCTTGCATTTGCGTGCCGCCTCATTCAGCGGGATGGTATCGGTGACGACCAGTTCATCCATCGCCGAATTCTCGATGCGCTCGATCGCCGAACCGGACAATACCGGATGAGTACAATAGGCCAAAACCCGCGCCGCACCCTTTTCTTTCAAGGCATTGGCAGCCTCGCACAGGGTATTGGCAGTATCCACCATGTCGTCCATAATCAAACAGGTGCGCCCCACCACATCCCCGATGATGTTCATCACTTTCGCCACGCCCGGTTTGGGACGGCGTTTGTCGATGATCGCCAAATCCGCTTCCAGCTGCTTTGCCAAAGCACGTGCACGTACTACGCCGCCCACGTCCGGAGATACCACGATCAGATTCGGGTAATTGTGCTTCCACACATCCGACAACAGAATCGGGCTGGCATAAATATTGTCCACCGGGATATCGAAGAACCCCTGAATCTGATCGGAATGCAAATCCATGGTCAACAAACGATCAACACCGGCACTGGTGAGCATATCGGCCACCAGTTTGGCGGTGATCGCGACCCGCGCCGAGCGCAAGCGGCGATCCTGGCGTGCATAGCCGAAATATGGCATCGCGGCGGTAATACGGCCGGCTGAAGCGCGCTTCAGCGCATCCACCATCACCAACACTTCCATCAAATTGTCATTGGTCGGCGCGCAAGTGGATTGCAGCACAAACACATCTCTACCGCGCACGTTCTCAAGCAGCTCCACCAGCACCTCACCGTCTGAAAAACGCCCTACCTTGGCGCGTCCGAGATGGATGTTAAGATGCTGAGTGACCGCTTCAGCAAGCTTACGATTGGCATTGCCGGTGAACACCATCAAGCTGTCGTAGGACACGTGCGACCTCTCACAGAATCTAATAAGGCCTGAGCCTTGGTTGCAGCTTCGACCATTCGCTTTGCTCACAGGAGCTCGCGTCGAAGCTATGTTTTGGCTGGGGAGGCAGGGATCGAACCTGCGAATGCCGGAATCAAAATCCGGTGCCTTACCACTTGGCGACTCCCCAATAACTTTTAATCGAGCACCCAGCCATGCAACGGATGCCTTGCTAAGCCTTGTGCCACCATACCGCACATATCGTGTGGCAATTTCTGCAATACGGCCTCGGCCTGGTCGCGACTGGCGAACTCAGCGAATACGCACGCTCCCGATCCGGTCATCGATGCTTTACCGAAATTACCGAGCCAGGCGATGTGACGCGCCACTTCCGGGTAAAGGCTACAAACCACGGCTTGCAGATCGTTACGGAATTGCCCTTCACCGAAGAATTGCCTCTCCGAAAGGGCGCGCATTGTGATAGAAACCGTATCTCGTGTCAATTCCGGATGCGCGAAAATCTGTGCGGTCGGCACCTGCACCGGAGGGAACAGCACCACATACGACGCATCAGGCAAGGAAAAGGCTTGTAGCTTCTCGCCCACTCCCTCGGCAAAGGCGTTCTCACCGAACACAAACACCGGCACATCCGCGCCCAGTCTCAGGCCGAACTGCATCAACTGCGCGCGCTTCAAACCCAATGACCACAGTCGATTCAGCGCTATCAGCGTAGTCGCCGCATCCGAACTGCCACCGCCCAAACCTCCGCCCATCGGGATGCGTTTTTCAACCGCGATATCCACTCCAGAAGTGCAACCGGTCTCGCTTTGCAGCAAATGCGCCGCACGCACACATAGATCCGACCCCTCGTCAACACCCTCGATGCTATTGGTACGGCGCACCACGCTGTCCGTGCGTAAGCTGAAGTTCAGCGTGTCATGCAGGTCGATGAAGCGAAACAATGTTTGCAATGTATGGTATCCATCCGCACGTTGCCCTGTGACGTGCAGGAACAGATTCAATTTTGCCGGTGCAGGACAAGTGAGTTTCATTTTGAATTCCACTCCCACTCATCAATCAGTAATAATATTTTCAGGTCTTCAAGATTTAGCTGCAAGCGCGAAGGCAAACTGTCTGGACTGGTGTCAGCATAGCGCAGATAGCGCACTTCCCAGCCTGACTGATGCAATACACTAATCCGGCCAAGGTCATCCCGCTGAATCTGTGTGGAGCCCTCACCGTCCGGCAAGCCCAACACCCACTGATGTAACCCGCTCAATGGCAAGTGCCAGCCCAACACCTGCTCCATCAGCGTCTCTGCATCATCGGCCTGATGGAGTTTACTGCCATCGTCCAGCGTTGCCTGTTGAGCATCTCGATAAATACGTGCAGCCGTGTGCCCGAGCGGTGCAAACATCAAAATCTCATCGAAATTGGCACTGTGCATCCAGCGCAGCCCGGCTGAATGACTCTTTCCTTGATGATCAACTGAGATACGTCCGTACAGCGCAAATGTTGCCGAGCCAGATAGTACGGGCCGCACAACCGGCACTGGCTTGGATGTCAGCAAAGCACAGCTACTTAACAGTAAAGCCAGACAAATAGGGAACAGCCTTGAAAGAGTAAGGCTCAAGGCATGAATTTCTTGATTACGGTTTGCAGGTAGGAATTATCGGGATTATCTTTGAGGCTACCCTGCCAGACTTTCCTCGCTTCAGCTTGCTCACCTTTCATCCAAAGCACTTCTCCCAGGTGTGCTGCAATCTCGGGGTCGGGGCTACCAACGAACGCACGTCGCAGCATTTTGATGCTGTTGTTCAAATTGCCGCTGCGATAGTAACCCCAGCCTACACTGTCCATGATGGCGGGATCATCAGGTGAGAGTTGCAAGGCCCTTTCCACCAGTTGCACGGCCTCGGATATCCGTTCGCTACGCTCCAACAAGCCGTAGCCCAGCGCGTTGTAGGCGTGCGCATGGTCAGGCTGAAGCTGGATCAGCTTGCGCATCAACTGTTCGAACACGTCCGGCTTGCCGAGCATGTCCGCCAGCATCGCAGCCCCATAAAGCAGATCGGGATGATTTGGCAGCTTCTCCAAACCATTCAGGTACACCTGATAAGCTTCAGGCAACCGGTTCGCCTCGCGCAACAGCTGCGCCTCGGTCGATATCAGTTGCACGCGCTGATAATCATCGACGACCTGCAGCTGGTGCAACTTCTGAAGCGCCTCGTCAAACTGTCCATGCTTACTCAGCAGATAAACAATGCGTATCTGCGCGCTAAACTGATACTCCCCGGCAGCTACCTGACGATAGTGCTCGATTGCTTCGGTGACCATTTTCTTCGCCTCACCCAGCTGGCCGAGGTAATAGTGAACCGTATCCTGATCTTTCTTGCCTTTGCCGAGCGCCTGTTTGAGATAATTTTCCGCACCTTCGAAATCACTCATCTGCAAAGATATCAACGCAATCGCAAATATTGTCTCCGGGTTGTCCGGATTATTGTTTACCAGTAACTGGAATTGATCGCGCGACTGTTTGTAATGATTTTGCGCGAGCAGCATGCGGGCATACTGCAAGCGGATTTCATGCGCGTCAGGATAGCTAGACAAATAGCGACTCAACACCTGCAAACCCTGCTCAGGCGCATTCTTTGACAACAATTGCGCTTCAAGCGAGACTGCTTGATCCCACTCCGGACTCAGACGGCTTGCTAACTTTGCTTCTTTTAATGCTATATCATCGTTGCCGGATGAACGTGCCAACTGCGCTGTCGCCCAATGTGCTTCAGCCACGAGTGGATAGGGTTTCGCGAGTTGTAGCATCAATTTCAGCGCCGCTTCCTTATCTGGATAGGGAGCTAATAATTGATACACTTCATAGAAGATGTGCCCGGCATTCGCCTGTTCAGCCCTCAACACACCCGCGAGCTCCTGACCAGCTTCGTCCAACCTGCCGCTGCGCAACAAAACCGAAGAAAGCATACGCATCGCCACTGGTGAAGCAGGTTCGACCTCCCGCCAAACCTTAAGCGACTCAGCTGCCTTTTCCAACTGCCCAGCTCTAAGCGCTAGTTGTGTTGCACGCATCGCTAGGCGCGGATCGCGCGTTTTATTGGCCAATTCCGAACTTCCCTCTATGGCAAGTTCAACATGGCCACGCTGGCTGGCAATCTCGGACAGCAGAAATTCATAGAGCAACTCACTGCTCAAATCAATGTTGGGCAATATCAGCGTAGATTCCTCTTGCGACTGAGGTTCTTCGGTAGGATGCACAGCAGTTTGCCTAGCGGGTGCTTGGGCACAAGCACTCAGTAGTAAGCTGCCTAAAATAAGATATTTATACTGGTTCATAACATTACTGCTTTTGATGTGGATGCTTATAATAGGTTATATTTAACTGAATTCAAACCACCATAGACCCGCTGCTTTGTCCGATTCCCCTCCTTACACCTTACTTTCTGCGCGTCAACTGACGCGTCGCTTCGGCGACCATCAGGTCATCCAGGACGTGTCGCTGGAATTGAAACGTGGTGAAGTGCTGGGTTTGCTGGGACATAATGGCGCGGGCAAAACCACCACTTTGCAAATGTTGACTGGCTGCCTGTCACCAAACAGTGGCAGTATCAATATCTGCGGTATCGACCTGTTACGCCAGCCGATGCAGGCCAAGGCGAATATGGGCTATTTGCCCGAAACACCGCCGCTGTATCGCGAACTCAGCGTGAACGAATATCTGGTCTTTGCCGCCCGTTTGCGCGGCATGCAGCCCTCCGCAGTAGCCGATGCGCTTACGCAAGCCAAACAGCGCTGCGGTCTGGAAGCGGCCGGCAAAAAGATCATCGGCACGCTGTCCAAGGGCTATCAGCAGCGGGTTGGTATCGCGCAAGCCATCATCCACCATCCCGCCGTGATCGTACTGGACGAACCTACAGTCGGCCTGGATCCCTCGCAAATCCGGGAGATACGCACCCTGATCCGGGAATTGGGCGATAGCCACAGCGTGATCC
>JBAQWL010000027.1:0-8972 GCA_049298895.1 Gallionella sp. | reverse complement strand
GGTTGGGCGAGCACTGTTTGAGCACGTGGCCGCGTAGCGGATCGTGCGAGTTGCGCAGCCCCGCTCGTTTGCGCCTGATCGAGGGTACCCCGCAGGGGCGGTAAACCGGGGTCGCCTTCTTTTTGGTTACTTTTTCTTTGGCGAAGCAAGAAAAAGTGACTAGCTGCCGGGCAACCCCCGGCGGTTTTGACTTTGGTTTTTGATGTTGGGTATCGCTACGCTCAACCCAACCTACAAACCTCACCGCGCGTCAGCCGCTTCGCGGCGATCCTTCGACAAGCTCTCAAGAAACAGCTTTTTATGAGCATATATATCAATAGCTTACAAAATCTAAAGAATGTCCAAACAGCACGTATTAGGCTCAAACCCCCTCCAACCTCCCCCTTGTCAGGGGGGAGAGTCTAAGCTGCACCTCCCCTGACAAGGGGAGGCCGGGAGGGGTTTGGGTCTTGGGATACATTCTGTTTCCTGCTCACGCCTTGCCTCGCGGATGCGGGGCTTACTTGGCTCAGGACGAACGGGATGAAGGAATCAGAAGCTATGCTCCTGCCCAGGAAAACTCCCCTCCCTCACCTCCCGAACATACCGCGCCACCGCATCTGCAATACTCCCCGCCCCCTGCATATAGTTTTTAACAAATCGCGCCTTCTTGCCCGGATAAATATCCAGCATGTCGTGCAGCACCAGCACCTGGCCGGAACACGCCGCGCCCGCGCCGATGCCGATGGTGGGGATGGTCAGCTGCGCGGTGATCTCCGCGGCCAGCAACGCGGGTATGGTTTCAAGAACGATCATGCCCGCGCCGGCCTGCTCGAGTGCCACCGCATCCTCCAGCAGTTTTTGCGCGGCGGCCGAATCTTTGCCCTGCACGCGATAGCCGCCCAACTGGTGCACCGATTGCGGGGTCAGCCCGATGTGTCCGCACACCGGGATGCCGCGCTCGGTGAGAAAACGCACTGTTTCGACCATGGACGAACCGCCTTCCAGCTTGACCATCTGCGCCCCTGCCGCGAGCAACTGCGCGGCATGAGCAAAGGTTTCCTGCGGACTGATCTGAAAAGTGCCGAACGGCATGTCGCCGACGATGAAAGCCTGTTTTGCGCCGCGAGCAACGCAGGCAGTGTGGTACACCATTTCGCCCAGCGTCACCGGCAGGGTGGTCTCGTGCCCCTGCAACACCATGCCGAGCGAATCTCCGACCAGCAGCACCTCCACGCCCTGCGCCTCCAGCAGCGCGGCAAAGCTCGCGTCATAGCAGGTCAGCACGGCGATCTTCTCGTCCTTGCTGCGCATGGCTTGCAAATCGGTCAGGGTGGTGCGCATCATCAGGTTCCTATTATCCTTTACTAAAAAACGCGCGCGGCCCGCGCATTTCCTCGATACGGCGCAGCAACAGCTTGAAATCCTCATCCCCTTCCACGAAGTTGAGATGTTCGCTGTTCACCATCAACACCGGCGCCGCGTCGTAATGATAGAAGAAATCGCTGTAGCTTTGTGCCAGTCTCAACAAATAACTTTCGCTGATGCCGAGTTCATAAGGTTGTGAGCGGCGATGCACACGCTCCACCAGCGTTTCCGGCGCGGCCTGCAAATAGATCACCAGATCCGGCACCGGCGCCTGCAAATGCAAGTTGCTGTATATCTGCTGATAAAGCACGAATTCCTGGTCGGTCAGGTTAAGCTTGGCGAACAGCGGATCCTTGTCGAAAAGATAATCCGCCACCGTGGTCGTGCCGAATAGATCCATTTGCGCCAGGTCGCGCACTTCGCTACTGCGCTGGAACAGAAAGAATAGTTGCGTCGCCAGTGCATAGCGCGGTGGATCCTGATAGAACCTGGCGAGAAACGGATTTTCCTCGGGTCTTTCCAACAGCGTAGTGGCTGCAATATGCTGCGCTAGGCGGCGCGCGAGACTGGTTTTTCCAACTCCTATCGGCCCCTCTACGACTATGTATCGATAACGCTCAAGACCCATCTGCAAGCCGCTCCAATGTCTGGTCATGGCAATCCTGTATGGCTCGGCTTGCCTGCCCTACTCCGGGAATGCCGACCTCCGGCGCGATCTCCAGCAACGGCTGCAATACGAAAGCACGCAAGTGCATCTGCGGATGAGGGATGGTCAAGCCATGCTCATGCAACTGCACCTCGTCGTACAGTAATATATCCAGATCCAGCGTTCGCGGTGCATTGCGAAAGGTGCGCTCACGCCCGTGATTATGCTCGATCTGCAACAAAGCTTGCAACAATGCCTGCGGCGTTAATGCCGTTTTGATCCTGGCTACCGCATTGACGAAATCCGGCTGGTCCGGGTAACACAGCGGGGCACTGCGATACAGTGAAGATTCAGTCAGCAACTGTGTGTCGGGTAACCTTGCAATAGCCGCAAGGGCAAGCTGTAATTGACTGCGCGGATCTTCCAGATTGCTGCCCAGCCCGATAAAAGCGATGTGCGGCATTAAGTTCCCATTATGCTACCGGCTCATCCATAGATGGCTCACCCGTTGTTGGTTCTTCCGCCACATTTTCAAATTTCTTGCGTGGCTTGCGGCGGCGGCGCTTTTTGTCTCCCGCCTGTTCTGGCTGCAACATTTCTGCTTGGCGCTCGGCACTGGTATCCTGGAATTCATCCCACCACAAGCCGAGCTCTTCATCCACTTCACCGCTGGCGCAGCGCAACAACAGAAAGTCGAATCCGGCGCGAAAACGCGGCTGCTCCAACAAGCGGAATGGCCGCTGACCAGCGCGCTGTTCGAAGCGTTGCTGCATCAGCCATACTTCCTTCATCACCGCATCCTGACGATGCGGAATGGCAAGTTGCACTTTTTGCCTGGCCAGCACTTCATCCATCGCCGCATGCATCGCACCCACCGGACGCTCACCTTGTTGCAGGCGCATCTTCCAATCCGCCAGCACCTCATGCCACAACAATGCGGCGAACATAAATGCCGGCGAAACCGATTTGTCCTGACTAAGACGCTCGTCGGTGCTGCGCAACGCCAGCATGACGAATTTCTCACCCATCGGCTGTTCCAAGATCACATCCAGCAGCGGCAATAAGCCGTGATGCAAATTCATCTTGCGTAACTGATGAATACATTCAACAGAGTGGCCTGACAGCAGCATCTTCAATACTTCGTCGAGCAAGCGCGCCTGAGGCACGTTGTCAAGCAAGCCTTTCATCTTGGCGATGGGTGCTGCAGTTCCCTCGTCCAACCGCATGCCCAGCTTTGCAGACAATCGCACCGCACGCAACATACGCACTGGGTCTTCTCTGTAACGTACTAGTGGATCGCCGATCATGCGCAACAGATGTTTTCTGGTATCCGCATAGCCGCCGTGAAAATCGTAAATTTCTTGCGTGGATGGGTCGTAGAACAGCGCGTTGGCAGTAAAATCGCGGCGCGCCGCATCCTGTTCTTGATCGCCAAATTCATTATCACGCAACAGACGGCCATGCTCATCGGTCTGCGCATCTTCCGCCTCGATCATGCGGCGGAAAGTTGAAACCTCGACCACCTCCTCGCCGAACATCACGTGCACCAATTTGAAACGCCGTCCGATGATGCGTGACCGACGGAACACACGTCGCACTTCCTCCGGCGTCGCATCCGTCGCCACGTCGAAATCCTTAGGGGTACGCCCCAGCAACAAATCGCGCACCGCACCGCCCACCACATAGGCTTGGTAGCCTGCGACTTGTAGGCCATCAGTCACTTTCAGCGCACCGTAGCTGATCTGCTCACGCGTGACACCATGTAATTTTGAAGGGATGACCTGGGCATTTCCCACCAGCCTGGCTTTGCCAGGTTGACGAAATACACGCTTAAGGAATTTTTTGATCATGCAAACTTAAATTGAGCATTTACTTGGGAAAGTAATGCGACTATAGCCGGTTAAGAGCCTTGGATTATACACTGGGGTTGCCTTTCGGCCTTAATGAAAAACGCGCCTTGCGGCGCGTTCAAAGTGTTGGAAATATCAATTAGTCCTTAAAACAGGCGCTCATGAATTGCTTACGCTCATTGCCCTTGAGCACTTTGAATTTTGCTTCTGTATTACAAGTCTTCATTCAGCTTTTTTCTTAGCTGGTGTGTCAGTGTCAGCTTCTGGCATATCCTCACTCTTGCCAGACGATACATCACCCTTCTCACCTGCGGTGTCTGCTGCCTTAGCCTTCAACTTGTAATCTTTCTTCAGGCATTTGCTCATAAACGCCTTACGATCATCACCCTTCAGACCATTTTCCTTTGCCTCCTTGTTACAGCCCTTCATTTTTTCCTGTTGCTCTCCCGCGTAAGCCGGCGCGGATACGACAATTGCTAAACCCAAACAAACCAGCGCAATCACTTTATTCATGAAAATCTCCTTGAGTTGGGTACAACGGAATGTTTCCATTCAGCGGAAACGGCACGATTATAGCCAAACCACCTATTTCCACCAGCAATTTTTTTCAGAGAATTCCTAAGGATATACGCCTTTAATCCAGCGCGCATAAATCAGGGTTGCCACATCGTTCAAATGAGGCAATGCGGTGATCGTTTGCCGCTGCATTTCGCTCACCTGTTGCACCGCTGGACTGTCTATATTGTCTTCCACCTCTTTTGCACCCACTTCGCACCAGGTTGCAATCATTTCTTCAGTCATTTCAATATGGCATTGCAATGCAAGATGTTTGCCTATGGCATAGGCCTGGTTGGTGCAGTATAAGCTGGACAATATATGTATCGCGCCTTGCGGCAGGGTGAACGCTTCACCATGCCAGTGGAATGCCTGAAAGTTTTTAGTATCGCCGAACCAATCGCGCGCGATGTCGTTATCCGTCACCACCGCCTCGCCCCAGCCAATTTCCTTCACCGGATTAACCGACACCGCACCTCCCAACGCCTTAGAGATGAGCTGTCCACCCAGACAATGCCCCAATAGCGGAACATCCTGCACTATGGCACCACGGATTAGTGTCAGCACTGGCGCAATCCATGGCAAATCATCATTAACACTCATCGGGCCACCCATAAATACCAGCCCTGAATATGCCGATGCATTTGGAGGCACGGCATCACCCGCATCGATGCGAATCAGTTGCCACGGGATTTGCCTTTGCTTGAGAAATTCAGCGAAGTAGCCAGGACCTTCAGTAGCGGAATGGCGGAAAATGGCGATAGGTTTCATTGCTTCAGGATTCGAGAACAGGCATCTAGGGCTCTGCTAAAAACGGAGTAGTGGATTTAATTGATCGCTCCCTGATCCTCAATCCTTAGATTTATCTCTTTCAATAAGTGCATAAGCCGAATGGTTGTGTATCGATTCGAAGTTTTCCGACTCCACGGTGTATGCATCGACGCGTTCATCGGTATTCAATACCGCCGCTACGTCACGCACCATGTCTTCGACGAATTTTGGGTTGTCGTAGGCACGTTCGGTGACAAATTTTTCGTCAGGCCGCTTCAACAAACCATATAGTTCGCAGGAGGCCTGCTCCTCGACTATCTGAACCACTTCTTCTATCCAGATGAAGCGGTTAGTACGCAGTGTCACTGTCACGTGAGCGCGCTGGTTATGCGCACCGCGCTCGGAAATTTTCTTCGAACACGGACACAAGCTGGTTACCGGAACCAGTATTTTCATGGTGGAATGCGCTTTGCCATCGATGATTTCACCGATTAAGGTTACATCGTAATCGAGCAGGCTTTGCACGCCGGACACCGGCGCGGCCTTGTTCACGAAATATGGAAAGTTCATCTCGATATGGCCTGACTTAGCCTCAAGACGTGCCACCATTTCGTGCAGAATACTCTCGAACGACTCCACGGAAATCTCGCGCTCATGCCGGTTGAGTATTTCGACAAAGCGTGACATGTGGGTGCCCTTGAAGTTATGCGGCAGATGCACATACATATTGAAAGTAGCGATAGTGTGTTGCACACCAATGCTCTTGTCCTGAACCTTGACTGGATGGCGTATACCCTTGATACCGACGCGATTGATCGCCAGATGGCGCGTATCCGCAGAGCTTTGCACGTCGGGTATAAAGTTTGGCGTGGGCTTATTCATTGTGGTCTCCTGTCAAGTTCCAACGACGCTTAAGTATAGCTAATCCCGACAAAATTAGTTGGTTAATTTATTGTTAATGCTGGCGACTAGTCCATCGGCATTCAGGCCGCAATCTGCCAGCATTTGCGCGTGTTCACCCTGTTCGATGAAACTATCCGGCAAACCGAGTTGCAGCAGAGGGATGGCGATGCCGTGCTGCTGTAAACATTCCGCCACCGCACTACCTGCCCCGCCTTGCACCGTATTTTCCTCCACCGTAACCAGCAGTTCATGCCCTCGCGCAAGTCGCATTACTAATTCGGCATCCAGCGGCTTGACGAAACGCATGTTCGCCACTGTTGCATCGAGTCGTTCGGCAGCAGCCAGCGCGGGAGCCAGCATTGAGCCGAAAGACAGGATGGTCACGCGCTTTCCCACACGACGCACCTCGCCCTTGCCGATAGGCAAAGCGCACATCTCCTGATTGAGTGCAACGCCGGGCCCGGTGCCGCGTGGATAGCGCACCGCAGTCGGCGTATTCAATTGGTACGCGGTATAAAGCATCTGACGGCATTCGTTTTCGTCAGCCGGCGCCATAACCGTCATGTTCGGGATGCAGCGCAAATAGGAAAGATCGAAGCTGCCAGCATGAGTAGCGCCATCCGCACCGACCAGTCCGCCACGGTCTATGGCCAACATCACCGGCAAATTCTGTATCGCGATGTCGTGGATTAACTGGTCATAGGCGCGCTGCAAGAAGGTCGAGTAGATCGCGACCACCGGCTTGTAGCCGTCGCAAGCCAAACCCGCGGCAAACGTCAGCGCATGCTGTTCTGCGATGCCGACATCGAAGTAACGCTCCGGATAGCTTTGCGCGAATTCAGCCAGACCGGAGCCCTCGCACATCGCCGGTGTGATGCCCACCAGCCGTTCGTCCTGGCCGGCCATATCGCATAACCACTGCCCGAACACCTGCGTGTAGGTCAGCCTGGGCGATAAACCATCGGCATTGACCGGAGTGGATTTTGGGATGATGCCGCTGGTGCGGTCGAATTTGCTGACACCGTGATACAGCAGGCAATCCTCCTCGGCCAGCGCATAGCCCTTGCCTTTTTGCGTGACAATATGCAGGAACTGCGGCCCGGTCAGTTTGCGGATATTGCTCAAGGTATCCAGTAAAACATCCGTGTCGTGTCCATCAATCGGGCCGATGTAATTGAAACCGAATTCCTCGAACAAAGTACCTGGCACCACCATGCCTTTGACATGCTCCTCGGCGCGTTTGGCAAACTCGAGTACCGGAGGCATAACCTTGAGTATTTTCTCGCCACCGCGCCGCACTGCTGAGTAAAAGCGTCCTGACATCAACTTAGCTAAATAATTATTCAACGCGCCGACTGGGCGGGAGATTGACATGTCGTTGTCGTTAAGGATGACCAGCAAATTCGCGTCCATCGCACCAGCGTTATTGAGCGCTTCGAAGGCCATGCCACCGCTCAACGCACCATCGCCAATAATCGCCACCACGCGCCGCTCGGTGGCTTGCAGCTGAGCGGCTACCGCCATGCCCAGCGCCGCCGAAATAGAAGTGCTGGAATGCCCGGTACCGAAAGTATCGTAGGGACTTTCTTCGCGTTTTGGAAACCCGGCTATGCCGCCCGCCATGCGCAACTTGCTCATCGCCTGGCGACGACCGGTAAGAATCTTGTGCACATAGGTCTGGTGCCCCACATCCCACACCAGACGGTCATCAGGAGTGTCATAGACATAGTGCAAAGCGATGGCCAGCTCTACGGTGCCAAGATTTGAAGACAAATGCCCGCCGGTTTTACTGACCGATTCGACCAAAAATTCGCGTAGCTCTCTGGCCAATTGCGGTAATTGTTCCCGGTCGAGATTACGCAGTTCGTCGGGGGAATTAACGGTATCGAGCAATGAATACATTAGAATTTTCGTAGAACAATAAAATCAGCCAACTCTCTCAAGCGCAGTGCTGCATCGCCAAACTTTTGCAAAGATTCCAGTGCCTCACGATGCAGTTGCTGAGCCATGGCGTGTGCGCCCTGTATGCCCAGCAGGCTGACATAAGTCGGCTTTCCATGTTCCACATCCTTACCCGCCGTCTTACCTAGCGTGGCAGTATCGGCCTCGCAGTCCAGTATATCGTCCACCACCTGAAAGGCCAGGCCGACCAGCTTGCCAAAACGATCCATCTTTTCCAGCTTTGCCGCAGAGACTGAACCACATTGAGCACCCAGCAGAATCGCAGCACGGATCAGCGCACCTGTTTTGTGGATGTGCATGATTTCCAATTCGGGCAGCGTGAGCATTTTGCCCACACTGGCAAGATCAATAGCCTGGCCGCCCGCCATGCCACGCGAACCGGAAGACACTGCCAGTAATTTGATCATTCCCAGTTGGCGCGGTGCGTCATCGCACAAAGAATGCTCAGCAAGCAGCTGGAACGCCAGTGATTGAAGGCTGTCACCGACCAGCAACGCCGTCGCTTCATCATATTGCACATGACACGTCGGTTTGCCGCGGCGCAGCATGTCATCGTCCATACATGGCATATCGTCATGCACCAGCGAATAGGCGTGGATGAACTCAACGGCAGCGGCAGCAACATTCAACCGCGTCACATTTGCGCCAGTTAATTCGCCCGCAGCGAACACCAGTAGAGCTCGCACACGCTTGCCGCCGTTCAACACGGCATAGCGCATCGCTTCATGCAAGCGTTGGGGTGCGATTTCGGCTCGTGGCAGCAGCTCGTGCAGCACATCCTCGAAACGTGTTTGTTGCGTGGTAAGCCAGCTCTGAAAATTGGTGTGCATCAATTTTTTTCGGGCTCACCGTCAGCGTAAAAATCTTTCAGCACACCACTATCCAGCACGCTCACTTGTTGCTGCGCGTCTTCGAGCCGTGCGCGACAGAAAGACAAC
>JBAQWL010000026.1:0-3341 GCA_049298895.1 Gallionella sp. | reverse complement strand
TCTGTGCCTCCTGCAACACCGCTAACAACGGTTAGCGGTGTTGTCCTCGCCAGCGACAGTTTCACTAGCGGTACTGTCAATGCTTACGCCTTCACTGGCGGGGCCAAGGCTGCTCTTCTATCTACTGCGGCCATTCATAGCGATGGCGCGTATCATCTAACCGTTCCCGCTTCGTCTGGTGCGATCCTGATTGAAGCGGCCAGCGGATGCTACAACGAAAAAGCGATCCCTTGGATCACTGCTACTTATCAATACCCTTCGGTTTTGAATGCAGTCACGACCATTGTCTGTTCGACTTCGCCCGTGTTGAGTGCTGCTGTGCTTGTGCCTGCCGGTGCGACTGCGCTAGTTTTTGCCGTCACACCGTACACGCATGCCGCTGTGGGTCTTGCAGAGTACGAGATACGCAACGGCAGCACTGTCGCCACTGCGGTGAACGATGCCAACACCCGTCTTTCGCAGTGGGTGGGGGCGGATATTCAAACCACCCTCCCCACTGCACCGGCCCGGTCTTCAACCTTTGCCAGTGCCACGCTCTACGGCAGCCTGCTGAGCGGCATTCCGTCGTGGCTGTTGAATGTGGCCACAACCTCACTGGCTGTGTTCGGCGCGGGTGATCTAACCTCGCTGGCCTTTGCCGATGCCATGAAAAACGACCTTGCCCAGGATGGGGTGCTGGACGGCGTGGGGCGTGATGCCAGCGGCAATGCAGTGGCTTTGCAGATTGGTGGTGTTGCACTTACCACCTCGATCTATCGGCACCAGCTCGCGTTCTATGCCGTGATTCGGGTGCGTGCGGAAACTGAGGGCGCACTTAATTCAACGCAGGAAGAACAGGCGCGTATCGTCAGTTTCTTGCCTGCCTTTGTGGCGTACAACGATGCAACCAACTCGCTGCTGGATGCGTCTGCGCTTGTTGCTCTGGATGAGGGCGGCCCCGTCATCACTATCGGGTATCCGTCACCTGGATTCACGCTGACCAACAACAATGGCATGGCCGGCTTTGTGCATGACCCCGTGGGCATCTTGGTGAATAACACCGTTATGCTGATTGACGGCGACCAGTACACGTATTTTCTCAATCAATACATTCCTAATCACTTTATCAATACTACGATTTTTCCGAATGGTGCTCACGTACTTACAATCAAGGCGACCAATAACCTCGGCCACGTTTCCACGGCAAGTGTCACTGTGAACTTCCTCAACTAGGATGTTCATCCACCCGGAGAGTGCGGGCAATCAGTTTAAAGCACTACTGCACGTCGCCAGCGTCAGTTATCGGGTGAGCTGAATAAATTGAGGCGATCGCAAAATTTCAATGGCCGCTTGCAGGCAGGTAATCAGCTTGAGCGATAGGCAAGGCCGTGCTAGTCGAAGACAGTCAAGGACACCACATGGGATGTCTGTTTCTCGGCCTGAACCGCCGTTGGCGTTCTTCCCCACCTAGGGCGGCTATGCAACGTACACCGGTCATCGGATTGGATTACTGCCGATTAGCTGCTTTCAATTTCGGCGAATACGTACAAACTCAAGGAGGCCTTACAGACTTTGAGAGCTAAGATGGGTTAATGATGATGCCAAGTCTGATTGTATTGATCCGCGCGCCGCTCTTACCTCACTTTACAGCCTCGGCTAAGCTAGGTTTTTCTATAGAAACTTGAAATAATTAGATTAAGCCCCATATGGGCCTTTGAGGAATTAAGGGGGGGTGACATGGCGGCAACAGTTCCATTTCGAGTACTCTGCCTGGACGGCGGTGGTGTGCGCGGTGTTTATCAAGCTACCTATCTAAAAACTTTTGCTGATCGAATTAAAAACGCTACAGGTGCAACTGTCGATCCTGGAAAAGCTTTTGATTTGATAGTAGGCACAAGTACTGGCTCTTTTGTAGCCAGCGCATTGGCAGCTGGGACTCCATTGGAAAAAGTGGTTGGCCTATACCACTCTCACGGCAACAAAATCTTCCCATGCCAGTGGCTTCGATCACTTCCCGTTGTTGAAAAGATAGTTCGCGGGTTCTTCGCCGGTCTTGGTGCAGGCGATTCGGCCTTACGTGGTGTGCTGACCGAAACGTTTGGTGACTTAACCATGGGCGAACTCTACCAGCAAAGAGGCATTGCCCTCGCCATTACGGCTGTTGATTTAAATCGTCACGCTTCCACTGTTTTCAAAACACCTCATATGGATAGGCTGAACGGTCGTGATAACAATCGCTCAATTGTCGATGCATGCATGGCCAGTAGTGCAGCGCCTATTCTGAGATCAATCGCAAAATTAGAAGAGCCGGATACTTTTGGGACATACGTTAATTACGTTGATGGAGGTCTCTGGGCGAACAATCCTGGCGCAGTTGGGATGCTTGAAGCCTACGAGATGCTTAGCAGGAAGGAAGAGTTCAACAGACCAATTCACCTCTACATGCTTGGCTCATTACCTGTTCAAGGTGGCGAGGAAGTCGGCCATTCCGTCAATAGAGGAGCGTATGGCTGGTCATTTGGTATCAAGGCTATTACTGCGAGTATGAATGCGCAAGCGGTAGCCAATGACTACATGTCCAAAAAAATTGCCAAATTAAGAGGCAATAACAGTTTTGCCTATAGGTTCCCTGCGAAATGTCCGTCGTCTGAATTGCATAACTACCTAAAAAATATGGATGACGCAAGACCGAAGGTTTTGAATGCATTGGCTAGGCAAGCAATTTCTGATGTTGATTTTTCTTGGGCTTCTATCGAATCAAACATTCAGATGAAAAATTTTCGTGACGCACTTTTAGAAACCTCAACCTCTAGAAAGTAAGGAGTCGGATATGGCTAGCATCGATTGCAATAGTGAAATCAAGAAATACCACTCAAACGAAGTGGTGCTATCAAAGACACAGCAAGATGAAATGCGTGGACGTAGAGATAATGGGCGAACCAGATTGGAAAATGGCTTGATCAAAGCCGATCATCCTCTTCCTTACTTGGTTGCATCTCAAGGCTCATATGCGATGTATACAATGGCTCAGGATGATGAGAACGACTATGACATCGATGATGGGGTCTATTTCAAATACGATGACTTACTAGACAACACTGGGAACGAACTTGAACCTAAAGCGGCCAGAAATCGAGTCAAGAATGCACTTTACGATGAGCGATTGGCTTTCGATGCACAGGTTAAGAACAATTGCGTAAGGCAGTATTATCCAGCTGGTTACCATATAGACTTGCCAGTTTATCGAACCTCATGGTCTCAAGATATTTTAGGTAATGAAACAGTCAAACATGAACATGCCAGCGGAGATGATTGGGTTGTATCCGATGCCCGTGCAGTTACTAAATGGTTCAATGATCATG